>NZ_JAKMSF010000010.1:0-56310 GCF_025772505.1 Campylobacter sp. CNRCH_2016_3089 | reverse complement strand
ATAAGCGCAGCAGGCGATGGATCTTCTCAATTTGCTAATTTTGCAACTAGTGTTGGATCTTTAAGTATAGCAGCTAATGATCAAACTCCAGGTGTTACTACTCTTAAAGGTGCTATGGCTGTGATGGATATAGTAGAAACTGCTACAGCAAATCTAGATGCCATTAGAGCTGATATTGGCGCGGTGCAAAATCAAATCACAGCTACACTAAATAACATCAGTGTAACTCAAGTAAATATCAAATCAGCTGAATCAAATATCAGAGATGTAGACTTTGCAGCAGAAAGTGCGAATTTCTCTAAATACAACATCTTAGCTCAAAGTGGATCTTATGCTATGAGTCAGGCTAATGCTGTGCAACAAAATGTTTTAAAACTCTTACAATAAATCCAAATAATATAAGGCAGTTTTGCCTTATATTAAATTTCTTTTTTCTAAAATATCTTGTAAAGGTATAATGGCTATTTTTAAAGCTTTTTCTTGGACTAAAGCTAACTCACTGATTTCTTCTAGCCAAGATTTATGTGCTGTAATCCAAGCAACAAGTTTATTTTGTTTATCGCTATCATTGTGCATAGGATTAACATAGATTTTTGAGAAATTACTTTCAAGATGAAATAAAGAAGGACTTAAAACTTCTCTTAAGAAAATGTATTTATTACTTTCTATAGTCTCTTTTAGTTGATCTATTTTTGTATTTAACTCATGTAAAGTATAGTGTGTTTTGCTTTGATAGTTTAATTCTTTATGTAATTTTTTACAAATTTTTAAGAATTTTTCATTAGCTTTTATATTTTGTTTGATTTGTTTGTAAGCTTTTAGCATAAGCTCTTGGCTATCTTTGCGTTTTGGCGGATTTAGCTTTGGAAAAGGTTTTTTTACCTCATCTTTTAAAAACTCTTTACAAATTTCTTTAAAAGGTTTTTCTATGGTTCCTTCTATCCTTGCTCCGCCTTCTGTGGCATTGTAAATTTTTGCTTTTGTTTGTTTGTGAAATAAACTTTCAAAAATTTGTTTAAATAACATCCAAACCTCTGAACTTTGCACATAAGTTTTTCCACCATAAGCTAAGGTTTCAAATTTTCCATGATCGCGTTCAAAATCTCCTTCGTGATAACTTTCATGTAAAAATCCTTCACTATGAGTTTGTCCATCATCACTATAAGCTAAATCTTGTCCTATTAAGATGATATTTTCATGCCCTAGTAAAAGTGCTAGTTCATAGTTTAAATGTGCTACACTCATTCCACCGCTTACATAGCCAAAATCATGCAATCCTAAAGAATAAGCAAAAGGTAATGATCTTGAAACTAAAATATATTTTCTTTTATTTTTTTCTAAAAATTTTATACTATCTTTATATACTAGTGAAACTAAAATAAAAGTAATGTCTTTATCAAATTCTTTAAAATCATTTTCAAAGCATTTTGATACTACATCATCTCTTTCTAGCATACAAACATAATCAGGTTTTATACCCGCCTTTGCTAAGATAGGATAAGCACTATCAGCGCAAAATATAGTAGCTTTGTTAGCATATTTTTTAAGTAAAGGAAGTTGTTTTTTTAAAGAAGGTCCAGTAGCTACCAATATAGCATTTTTACTTTTATTTGATCTTTTTTTCTTAAATTCGTTAAAACTTGGATGTGTAAGCATTTTAGGTAAGTTTAGAACAAATTGCTCTATACCTTGCATAGCATCAATTGGGTCATTTCCTCTTCTTAAGGCAATATTTTTAATAACTTTGGAATTTAAATCATTTATGTTTTTAATTTCTTCTTTTTGTTTTTCTTCATAAAATTCGCAATGAATATGCAGAGTGTAAGTTTTTAAAAATAAATTTAAAAAAGAGCACAATGTATCAGCTTTTGTATAGTTAAATTCCTTTGTATGGATTAAAATAAATCTACCTTCTAAAAGTTCTTTGGAAAAATCTATCATATTAAAAACTAAAAATATCAACTCAATATCTTTTTCGTATACAATAACTTTTTTATGTTCTTTATTTGCAAGCAAACTTTTGTAAAATATACCATTGCCTAATCCATAGAAAAAAAGTATAGGGTATCTTAAGTATTCTTTATTAAAAAGCTCAATTTTTTCTTGTAGTTCTTTTAAAGGATTTATATATAAATTTTTTATATTTTTATAACATATATTACAATTTAAAGGATCTTTATCAAAAACATAAATATAATCTTTAGCTTCTTTTATTCTACCTAATTTTCTTTTTAGTGTTTGATATTCACTTCCTTTTAAGGCTTTTAAATTTTTTTTAAAAATCTCTGTTTTCATTTTTATCCTTTTTGATTAAAAAAATAATATCGTCATTTTTTATGTTTTTTATCAAAAATTTGATGTGTTATTGTTTTAAATTTTCTTTTATAGTTTTATTATAATTTTCAAGATATAAAATAATCTCATCAAAAAAATCGATTTGTTGTTCTAAGAAAGATTTTGTATTTTTTTCTTTTTCAACTTTGTATTTTAAAACCTCACATTCATTTTGAAAGCATCTAGCTTGTAAAATATCTGAAAAAATTCACTTTTTGGGAGCTTAAGTCTTAGTTTTTCTAATCTTTCTAAGCTTTTATCTTTAATAGCTTTTTTACATTCATTGATAAAAATTTCACTTTGTTTTATTTGTTTGTTGAGTTTTTCTTTGCATTGTTTTAGTTTTTTTTGTGGATTTTTTGCTTTTGTTAAAATAATATTTTTTTCAATTTTTTCTTTTAAAAACTCTTCACAAATTTCTTTAAAAGGTTTTTCTATAGTTCCTTCTATCCTTGCCCCACCTTCTGTGGCATTATAAATTTTTGCTTTTGAATTTGTGATTAAATGTTCAAGATTAGTTTTAAACATATCCCATGCAATATGTGTTTTTACATAGCCCTTGCCACCATAAGCCAAAGTATCAATTTTTTCCAATCGACTTTCATAAGTTGGACTATGCTTGTAGTTTGTAGGGTGAGAGTGTCCTAGATCATTAAAAGCTAAGTCTTGTCCTATAAAAAAAATATTTTTAAAATTTAATAGATTGGCAAATATAAAAGCTAAATGTGCAACAGAAATTGCTAAATCAACATAACCAAAAGCATTTAAACCAAAATAAGTTTCAAAAGTTTCTTTTGATATACATATAAATTTTCTATTATTTTGCTCTAGATAGTTAATTGCATTAGGATGAACTAATGAAGTTAAAATAAATAATGTGTTTTTATCAAAATTTTTAAAGTCATTATTAAAAAATTCCGCAGTAATTTCTCCTCTTTCAACCATAAAAACATAATCAGGCTTGATATTTTCTTGATATAAAATAGGATAAGCACTATCAGCACAAAAAATTACCACATTATCTTGATACTGTTTGAGTAAAGGTAGCTGCTTGCTTAAAGATGGTCCAGTAGATACTATGATTGCATTTTTACTCAATGTATTTCTTTTATTTAGCAATTCTTTTAAGCAAGGTTTTGAAAGCATTTTTGGAATATTTTCCATGAATTGTTCTATCCCTTGTAAAGTATCTTTAGTGTCTGTTCCTTTTATAGTTGCAATAGATCTTATACAAGAGAGTATTTTTTGATTTAAATTTAAAATATCATTTGCAAATCTTTCATAGTATCTAGAATGTATTTCTAAAAAATATGTTCTTGTAAATTCTCTAAAAGGATTTCTTGACATTAAAGAAAGTAATGCAGAATTTGGCATATTGCATTGTGCTAAAATTAGTTTATTTGCTTTTAATTCTTTTGAAAAATCTATATGAAAAAACAAGCTATAGATTAATTCCAAGTTGTCTTCAAAAACTATGATATGCTTTAAATTTGGATTTTGCAAAAGAGCTTTATATAAAATTCCATTTCCAAATCCAAAAAAATAAAGCACAGGATATAATTTATACATTTGATCATATTTTGCCAGCATAGTATTTAATTCTAAAATAGGATTTTCATAAATTATCTTTCCTTGTTTATCTTTAATATTAATATCTAAAGAATCGTTTCCTTGTATTATTTTATATGGTGTTTTTTTGATGTTTTTAAAAAGTTTTTGAAAAGATGGGTTAAGGGATTGGATATTTTTCTTAAAAAGCTCATGATTCATAATTATGCCTTTAAATTTTCTTTTATAGTTTTATTATAATTTTCAAGATATAAAATAATCTCATCAAAAAAATCGATTTGTTGTTCTAAGAAAGATTTTGTATTTTTTTCTTTTTCAACTTTGTATTTTAAAACCTCACATTCATTTTGAAAGCATCTAGCTTGTAAAATATCTGAAAAAAATTCACTTTTTGGGAGCTTAAGTCTTAGTTTTTCTAATCTTTCTAAGCTTTTATCTTTAATAGCTTTTTTACATTCATTGATAAAAATTTCACTTTGTTTTATTTGTTTGTTGAGTTTTTCTTTGCATTGTTTTAGTTTTTTTTGTGGATTTTTTGCTTTTGTTAAAATAATATTTTTTTCAATTTTTTCTTTTAAAAACTCTTCACAAATTTCTTTAAAAGGTTTTTCTATAGTTCCTTCTATCCTTGCCCCACCTTCTGTGGCATTATAAGTTTTGATTTTTAATATATCTCTAGCTAGAGCTATATCTTTTTCAAAACTTTTTAAAAACAAATACCATGTGAGTTGTGTTTTTACTTCTTTATTGCCTCCATATGCACAGATTGTTTTATAAACAACTTCTTCATCTCCTTGATCACCATATAAATGTTCTTTTGGGTGAGACTTTCCATCATCACTATAAGCTAGATCTTGCCCTATTAAAATAATATTTTCAAATCTTAAAGCTCCAGCTAACTCATAAGCCATATTAGCAACACTCATGCCATTTCCCAAAAAACCATATTCATTTAAGCCAAGTTTGCTTTCAAAAAACAAAGGTCTTAAAACAAGCATATAATTTCTATTGTTTTTTTCTAAATATTCTATGGTTTTAGGATGAGTTAAAGAAGCTATGATAAATAATATATTTTTATCAAATTCTCCAAAATCATTATTAAAAAATTCGCTAGTAAAATCTACTCTTTCTAGTGAAAAGACATAATCAGGCTTAATTCCCTCTTTGGCTAAGATAGCATAAGAGCTATCAGCACTAAAAATCACAACATTTTCTTGGTATTTTTTTAAAAGCGGAAGTTGTTTCATCAAAGAAGGACCTGTTGAAACTATAATGGCATTTTTTGCTTTTGCTTTTCTATCTTTTATTAGATTTTTAAAAGGCGTATGAGTGATGATTTTTTCTAAATTTATAATATTATGTTTTATTCCTAGCAAAGCATCTTTTGGGTCATTTCCACGAGCAAGCATTAGTGTTTTTATGAGATTTAATAAAATTTGCATCACATTTTGAGCATTGGGTGTATAAAAATTAATATAAAAATCATTATAAAAATGAAAATTGAAAATTTTCAGCGTATGTTTGATTTGTGGATAATTAAATAAAACTTTAAGTTGAGCGGTGTTGATATTTGGTGTAAAAAACAAAATAAGTTTTTCTTTTCTAAGAAGCGTGGTAAAATCAATCATATGAAAAGCTAGATATAAAATTTCTAATTCTTCTTCAAAAATAACAATATGTTTTAAATTCTGATTTTTTAAAAGTTCTATAAAAAATTTTCCATCGCCAAAACCATAAAAAAATAATACTGGATATAATTGAAATTTATCATAATCAAAAGAATGATTTTCATCTAAAAAAACTTGATTTTGCAAATCAAAAATTTTATTTTCTATGATTTTAAATTTATGATTTTGAGTGATTTTTCTCAACTCATAAGCTAGTATTTGATCTACTTCAAAAAGAGCTTGGGTGTTTTTTAAAAATAATTCTTTATTCATTTAAAGTCCAAATTTTTATTTTATTATATCAAAATTACTATATTTTATAAAAACATTAAAACAAGGTATTTTTTATCCTTGAAATTTGTTTTTGGAGATTTTTATTTATCAATTCTTTTTCTAAATTTGTAATATTTTTTTCTAGACTTTCTTGTAATTTTTTTATATGGCCTATTATAAGTTCTAACCATTCTAAGTGTTCTTTAATCCAAAGATAATTTTTGTTAAAAACATCTTCTTTTGTTTTTGGGTTAAGTACATAAATTCTAGCAAGATTAAGCTCAAATTGAGTGTTTAAAGGATTAACTAATTCTTTTAAAACATTTATTTTTTCAAATTTAGTTTTAAAACAATCTAATTCTTTAATCAATAATGAAAAATTCTTTTCATCATTTCCCATAAAATTTAATTTGTTTGATAAGTGAATGCATTCTTTGATTAAAGTATGGCATAGCTTTAAAACTTGATGAATTTTGTAAAATGCTTTTAACATTAATTCTTTTTGCTTGTTCTCATTTAATTTTTCAAGTTTAGCAAAAGGTTTTTTGAGTTCTTTTGTTAGTAGTTCTTTGCATACTTGTTTAAATGGTTTTTCTATGGTATGATTAATTCTGGCTCCACCTTCGGTGCAATTATAGGTTGTGATCTTCATGTTAGAAGAAATAAAAAATTCCAACATTTGTTTAAAAATCATCCAAGTTTCATTTGTTTTTACATAATGATTCCCATTGTAAGCTAATGTTGTTAAGCTATAATCAATTTCTTGAGGATCGTAAGTATCATATTTTCCATAGTAATATTCTTCAGGATGTGAAGCTCCATCATCAGCATAAGCTAAGTCCTGGCCTATAAATATAATATTTTTAAAATCTAAATTTAGGGCTAAAAAATATGCCATAGTTGCTACACTAGGAGATGAGTGTAAATTGCCAAAATTTTTTAGCTTAAGATGGTGGGTAAAACCTGAGCTTCTTTGTAAAAATGTAATTTTATGATTTTTATTTAAAAATGTAACTGTGTTTTTATGAACAACATTAGCTAAAACAAACACTATATCCTTGTCAAAATCACCAAAATCATTATTAAAAAATTCTGAAGTTTCTATTACTCTTTCTAAAGATAATACATAATCAGGTTTTATATTGTGTTTTGCTAGTATAGGATAAGCACTATCAGCACAAAATATACTAGCATAATTAGCATATTGCTTTAATAAAGGAAGTTGTTTTATTAGCGATGGTCCTGTAGAAACTATGATTGCGTTTTTTGCTTGTTTTTTTCTTTTTAAAAGTAATTCTTTGAAAGAATAATTTGAGATAATATCAGGAAGATTATAAACAAAATTTTCTATACCTTGTAAGGCATCTTGAGATGAATTTCCATTGCTTAATACAACTTGCTTTATGTGTTCTTGTATTTTTATGTTGAGTTTTAAAATATCTTCTTGATATTTTTCATAATAATCGCAGTGTAAATCTAAAAAATATGTTCTTAAAAAATTAAAGAAAGGGTTATTGTAGAAAAGTATTTGAAAATCAATCGCTTTTAAATCATTATTATCTAAAATAATCAAAGAATTATTTTCTAATTCCTCACTAAAATCTATACATCGAAAACTTAGATAAATAAATTCTATTTCTTTTTCAAAAATAACTATTTTTTGTCTATTTTTGTTTTGTAAAAGGGCTTTATATAAAATTCCATTACCAAAACCATAAAAATAAAGCACAGGGTATAAAAGATATTTATCATTATATAAGTTTAGTTTTTCATTTAACTCACTAAGAGTATTGCTATATAGTGTATACCCCCCCCCATGATGTATAAAATTAATATCTAGGGAGTCTTTTCCTTGTAGAATTTGGAAATTTTGGGGTTTAAAATTTTCTAATTTTTCTTTTAATTTTTTATTTTTTAAAGCTTCTAAATTTTTATTAAAAATATGTTTTTCCATGATTATTCCTTGAAATGTTTTTCTTCTAAAGCTTTAGCAAATTCTATATCACAACTTGCTTTTTTACCAAGCATGATAGGTAAAAATTTAGGATGCAAACCTAGGCTCGGTCTTACGCTTTTTATATTTTCTCGTGTGAAAATATCACCTTTTTTGATGTCTTTGCTTGCGTATAAACTTCTTGCAAAATGGCGGTTTTTTAAAGTTTTTTCATCCATGCTAAATTCTTTGTTTCCTAAAGCTTGCTCGCTTAAACGCACCATAGAACACATTTGCTTAAATTCCTCAAAATCAAGACTAAATTTAGCATCAGCGCTATTTAAAGTTTTGTCTAATATAAAATGTTTTTCTATAACTCTTGCACCAAGAGCTACGGCTAAAGTTGGTGCTAAAAATCCCTCGCTATGATCACTTAAACCAATAATAGTGTTAAATTTTTCTTGTAAAGTTTTTATGACATTTAAATTTAAATCACAAATTTGTGAAGGATAAGCTGAGGTGCATTTTAGCAAAATCAAATTCGGATTGTTTTCTTCTTTAAAAATTTTAACAATCATTTCAAGTTCTTCTTCATAGGCTATGCCTGTAGAAACTAAAGTAGGTTTGTTTTCTTTTGCTACATAACGCAAAAAATCATAATCATTTGCTTCAAAGGAAGCGATTTTATAAGCTGGGGGATTAAATTGCCTTAAAAAATTTACATCTTCTTTAGAAAAAGGACTAGAAAAGCAAATTAAACCTTCATTTTTAGCACATTCAAAAAGTTTTTCATGCCACTCATAAGGAGTTTTAGCTTCTTCGTAGAGCTCATATAGTTTGCGTCCATGCCATAAACCACCTTCAATAATAAAATCTTTTTTGTCAGAATTTAGTGTTAAGCTATCTGGGGTATAGGTTTGAATTTTTATAGCATCAGCTCCTGCTTGTTTGGCTGCTTGTATAGTTTTTAAAGCTATTTCAAGACTATTTGCATGATTGGCTGAAAGTTCAGCGATGATGAAAACCTTTTCATTTGTGTTAAAATTTTCTATAAACATTAAAAAACCTTTTTTAATTTAAATAAAAATTTACTATATTTTATATTTTAATTATTAATTATGATTAAAGGTTTATTTAGTAAAATAAATTTATTATAAAGTTATCTAAGGAAAAAACTATGACTAAAACACTAGAATATTCGATTTATCACTTTTGTGAACACATTTTAAAACTTAAAATTACACCAACAAGCGTGATTAGAGGCGAGCTTTATGGGGCTTCTATACCTTTGTATTTTAAAGATGAAGAATATAGTTTTTATCTGTTTTTTCAAAAAAAGGCTCTTAATGAGATTGCGCAATTTTTATTGCATGAAGAGTTAAAAGAAGATGATCTAGCAGATTTAGTAAAAGAAGTAGCTAATCAAATTATAGGTTATGCCAAAAAATTACTTAATGACACTAATGGCAAAGATGAATATCGCTTGGGTGTTCCTGAATATTTAGGACGTATTGATGGATTTTCAAAAATCAAACTCAAAGAAAAATTTACTTATGAAATGAAAAATGCTCGTTTTAGAATAGGTTATAAAAAATTATGATAGAAGATCATTTAGGATTGTTGCAATCTTATGAAGATATTTTAGATATTAGCGTTGATTTTGTTAGTGAGCTTGGTACTACTAATATGAGTGTAAGAGAACTTTTAAAGCTAGAAGTTGGTTCTGTGATAGACCTTGAAAAGCCAGCGGGTGAAAGCGTGGAACTTTATTTAAATAGAAGAATTTTTGGAAAAGGTGAGGTAATGGTGTATGAGAAAAACCTTGCTATAAGGATTAATGAAATTTTAGATTCTAAATCAGTATTGCAGTATTTCAAAAAAGAATTGCAATGAAATTTATTTGGATTTTACTACTTGCTTTACCTCTTTTTGGGGCAAAAATTCTTGATTACAATATTTATCCAAGAGAAGATAGGGTGGATATTACTTTTTCATTTGATGTTCCTTATAAAGAAGGTATTAGTCAAAAGAAAAAAGATGGTATTATTATTTTTACTTTAAATGCTAAAAGTGCAAAAGAGGAAGATAGAGCGTTAAATTCTGATATTATAAAAAAAATTAAAATTTTTTCAGAAGATAAAAAAACTTTTATAGCTTTAAGTGTAGGTAATAAAATACAAATTACCGCTGATGCGATTGGTGAATATGGTTTAAGATTGCGTGCTCGAAAAGAAGGTGTAAATTTAAGTACTAAAAAAAGCTTAGAGGAAAAAAACGAGGAAATAAAAATGCAAGAATATGATTTTACAAATTATATTTTAGTTGTAAGCGTTTTGATACTTTTGCTTGTTGGACTTTGGTTTTTAAAAATATATCTAAGACAAAAACACCCTTTAGATAGGAATTTTAATTTAATCTTTCAAAGACCACTTGATAGACACAATCAACTTGTAGTTTTTGAATATGGTTTAAAGCGTTATACTATGATTATAGGAAATTCTAATGTGGTATTAGAAACAAATGAAGCTTTGATAAAAAATGAAGAACAAAACAAAGCACCTCAAAAGCCAAAAGAAAAAGATTTTGACTCTTATTTTGAAGAAAATAAACAAAGATTGCAAAATTTACTTTTAAAACAAAATAATTAATTTTGCTGATTAAAAGCTAAAATGATAAGTTTTGGCTTCGAAATTTTTTTGATTTCTTCTTTTGAAAAATAAATTTGTTTTTTAGTCGAGTATATATACAAAGTATGATTTTTTAGCGTGAAATCAAGATTCTCATCAGTGTCTTTTGCAAGTTTTTTTGATAAAGCTAAAATAAAATTAAGCCAAGCTAATATGTGATTATTTGGTAGTAAATCTTTTATATTTTCTATCGCAAATGGATTGATTTTTTTTCCATTAGCTTTTAAAATAGTAGAAATTAATAAAATTTCTTTATGTGAAAAACCAAAATGCAGGCTATTTAGAGCTATATAAGCACTATGTTCATTGGCAAAATAGAAATTAATTCTCTCGCCTATATGCGATAATTTTGCAGCATTTATAAGATCTTTTTTAAAAGCAAGATTAATTTTATGGATAGGCAAAAGAGTATCAAATAGTTTATTTGCAAAATAAGCACTTTTATCATTATAATCTATACTAAAACGATCTTGTATAGATTTTAAGCTTGGATTGAAATTCGGAGGAAATTTGGCATTAAATTTTGAAAAATCCGTTGTTTCGTTTTTTATTTTAGTATATTTTTGAAAAAGATTAGATAAAAATACACCTTCTCTAACACCCACTGCAGAGGTGATGATATTTTTAGCTTTTAAATTTTTTGCTAGTGCTAAAAATATCACACATCCTTCTTTTATAGTATCAAAACGATCTTTTTTTATGTTAAAATCATTTAAATTTTTAGCATTTTGAATTTTTTCTATGTGATTTTTTTCTTTTTCAAAACTATAACTAAAATTATGAATCATTTTTAACGGGTAAGAGTTTTTTTTCATTATAGAATTTGACAATGCCCTTAAACTTCCACCTATGGCAATGATATTTTCATTTTGAAAATGCTTTGGAACTTGTTTTAGTGCTTCTTGTATAAATTGGTCTAGTGCATTAAATTTTTTTGTATCGTAAAAAATTTCTTTTAATCTTACTGTGCCAAGATCAAGTGAAATACAATCTACAATCTTACCTTCTTTGATTAAACAAAGCTCAGTCGATCCTCCACCTATATCTATAGTGGTGGCATTTTGAATATCTGATAGTAAATTTAGCGCAGCAAGCCCACCTAAAAATGACTCCGTTTTTCCATTAATACATTTTATATTTAAACCTACATTTTTTGCTATTCTAGCTATGAAATCTTTAGCATTGGGTGCATCTCTTAATGCAGAAGTTCCAACAGCAATAATTTTTCTACATTTTTCTTTTAAAGCTTTTTCCTTAAAATAAGTTAAAGCTTTTTCGGCTTTAAGCATGGCTTCTTCTTGAAGAATTTTATTATTATTGTAAGCATTTTCTCCAAGTCTTACTTTCTTTTTGTGCTCACTACAAATGAAAAAACCATATCTTGAGGTTTTTTCAAAAACTACCATACGAACGGAATTAGAGCCAAGGTCAATTACTGCTGTTTTTTTAGCCATTAAATATCTTTATTTTTATGTTTTAAGCGAAGCTCATCAATGCTTTCTACATTATCAGGATCAGGTATGATACAATCTACTGGACAAGCTACTATACAAGCTGGTTCTGAAAATTCATTCACACATTCAGTACAAAGATCAGGATCTATGACATAAATTGGATCATTATCATAGATTGCTTCATCGGGACATTCTTCCCTACATGCATCACAGGATATGCATTCTCTAGTGATTAAAAGTGACATATTTTTTTCCTTTTTATAAGTAATAAAGCAAACTTATACTATATAAAAACTTATAGGTAATTTAAAATGAAAGAAAAAACAAAATCTACTTTTTAGAATGATTAAATCATTCTAAAATTTTAGTTAGTTTTTTTAGGAAAACAAAAACGATACCCTCTACGACGCACGGTTTCTATGGTAGAGATATTAAGCGGTTTATCCATTTTTTGTCTTATTTGATTGATTGCAACCTCTATAACATTTGGAGTTACAAGTTCAGGTTCTTCCCAAATAGCATCTAAAAGTTGTTCTTTTGACACAATCTGATCTGAATGTCTAGCTAAATGAGTTAAAACTTCAAAAGGTTTTCCTTTTAATTCTATATCTTTTCCTTGATAAGTGATTTTTTCTTCATCAGGATCAATCACTAAATCATCGATTTTGATCACATTTGTTCCGCCAAATCTAAGTCTAGCTTCAATTCTCGCCATTAAAATTTCAAAATCTAAAGGTTTTTTTATATAATCATCTGCTCCAGCTTTCAAAGCTTTGATTTCATTTTCTTTATCTGCTTTTGCGCATATTGTAACTATAGCGGTTCTTGGAGATTTTTGCTTAATGGCATTAATTAAATCACTTGCATCATTATTGCCAATAGTCCAATTTGATAATACTAAATCATAGTGTCTAATACCTATAAAATACTCAGCGTCTTTAAAATTTTCTGAAGTATCACTTTGATAGCCAAACTCATTTAAGGTATTTGATAGAGTTTTATTAAGTGATGCTTCATCTTCTACAACTAAAATACGCATTTTATTCCTTTGAAGATAGTTTTAGTGCAAAAGTATAACACAAATTAAGCAAATGTTCAAAATTCTTTAAAAAAATTTTAATATTTTTTACTCAGACTAGCTCCAACGCATGCATTTTTGATAATATCAGGTTTGTAACAAGTGATATTTATAAATTTAAGCTTTTTATTATGTTTTTTAATATCTTTGCATATGTATTTTAAAGATTTTTCTATAGTTTTAAATTTTTTCTTTTTATAAATTTTTTCTATTCTAATACAAAGTTTTGCATAATCTAAAAATTTTTTACTTTTAGCTTCTAGTTCTATAATAACTTTTTGTTCTTGAATTCTTTCAAAATCCAAAAGCCCTATAATACATTTAAATTCTAAACTGACTTTTATATGACTTTGCATTCTTGTTTTCCAATAAGCCTTAAAATATTTGGTATATGTTTATAAATTACTATAAATGCAATAATAAAAATTGGTGCATGGGTGTTGATCACAGGCATGTCATAATGAAAAATAAATGAAGTAGCTATTAAAACAATTAAAGCTCCTAATGAAGCTAAGCTTGAAATTTTAAATACCTTTCCTATGATAAACCAAGCTAAAACCGCAGATATTATTTCAAAAGGTAAAAATACTGCTAAGACCCCAGCCCCTGTAGCCACTCCTTTACCACCTTCAAATTTTAAATAAGGAGAAAAGCAGTGCCCAAATACTGCTAAAACAGCCATAGTCCATAAGATATTTTCATCATAGCCCATAAATTTTGCCACTAATATAGGTATGATTCCTTTTAATGCGTCTAAAATAGCGGTTGCAATAGCAAGTATTTTAGCTAGTTTAGGATCGCTTTCTTTTACTACCCTTAAAACATTTGTAGCGCCTATACTTTTACTACCCATATTTTTAATGTTTGTTTTAGCAAAAATTTGAGCTAGTAAAAGCCCAAATGGTATAGCGCCTATAAGATAAGCTAAAAGATAGATTATTAAATTTTCCATTTACTTTTCCCTAAGATTTTTGTAAAACTCTGTAATAATAGCAAAAAACCCTGAAATAAATATTTAAGAGATATTTTATCCTATAATAATTTTTATTGTTAAATATAAATTTTTTATATTATTTAAAGAAAATTATAGATATATTTTCAATAAGTTTATTTTAAATAGGCTTTATTTTATCTTATTTAGGAGTAGATAATGAAAAAAATTTCATTATTAGTTGCATCATCATTATTAGTTGCATCAACTGCTTTTGCTAACGATAAAGCTTTGCTTGATGAAGCAAAAGCTGCAGGTTTGGCACCTTTACCAAAAGATCAGACAGGTGTTGAAAAACTATTAAAAGAAATGGGTATTAAAGCTAGTAAATTCTCTAAAGAGAAAGCTAACCTTGGTAAAAAGCTGTATTTTGAGCCAAGACTTTCTAAAAGTGGTTTGATTTCTTGTAATACCTGTCATAATTTAGGTATGGGTGGTACTGATGGTATAGCGGCTGCTGTAGGACATAAATGGACAGCTAATCCTCATCATTTAAATTCACCAACAGTTTATAACTCAGTTTTAAATTCAACTCAATTTTGGGATGGTAGAGCAGGAACTTTAGCAGACCAAGCAAAAGGGCCAATCGAAGCAGAACCTGAAATGGCAACTCCTGCTAAATTAGCAGTAGAAAAAATAGCTTCTATGCCAGAATATGTAAAAGAATTTAAAAAAGTTTATGGTAGCAGTGGAGTAACTTTTGATAATATTGCAGATGCTATTGCTACATTTGAAAGAACACTTTTAACTCCATCTAAATTTGATAAATTCTTAGAAGGTGATACAAAAGCATTAAATAAAAAAGAAAAAGAAGGTTTGAAAACTTTCATCGATAAAGGCTGTACAGCTTGTCATACAGGGGTAAATTTAGGTGGTAGTATGCAGGCTTTCCAAGTAGCAGCTAAATATAAATTTGCAAATGTAGGAGATTTTAAAGGTGATGCAAATGGCTTAGTTAAAACTCCAACCTTAAGAAATATTGCTGAAACTGCTCCGTATTTTCACAATGGTGCTATTTGGTCTTTACAAGAAGCAATCAAAGAAATGGGCAGTGTGCAACTTGGCATAGAAATTTCTGATAAAGAAGCAGCTTCTATAGAAACTTTCTTACATGCCCTAACAGGTAAAAAACCAAGCATTACTTACCCTCAACTTCCAAAAGCAACTGAAAAAACTCCAAAACCAGAGCTTTAATTTAAATCTTAAGACGCTTTTTTGCGTCTTAAGCTTACTTTATATAAAATCAAGATATAATTACTACTTTTAGCCATTAAAGCTTTCTAAATTTATGTTTATGCATAATGCTTTATGGTGCTACCAAAATATTTTAAGAAAGGATAGCTGTATGTATGCTATTATAAAACACAGTGGAAAACAATACAGAGTAAGCCAAGGTGATGAGCTTAAACTAGATCGTTTTGAAGCTGAAGCAAAATCAAGCATAGAAGTAAGTGAAGTTCTTGCTATATGCGATAAAGAATTAAAGGTAGGTGCGCCGTTTGTTGCGGGTGCAAAAGTTGTTTTAGAAGTGATTGCTCATGGAAAAGACAAAAAAGTTGTGATTTATAAAAAAAGACGCAGAAAAGACTCAAAATTAAAACGCGGTTTTAGAAGACAATTTACTCGCGTTAGAGTAGTAGATATTAAAGCTTAAGGAGTAAAGAATGGCACACAAGAAAGGTCAAGGTTCAACTCAGAATAATCGTGATTCTATAGGTCGTCGTCTAGGTGTTAAAAAATTTGGTGGAGAATTTGTTCGCGCTGGCAACATCATCATCCGCCAAAGAGGAACAGCAACTCATGCGGGTAATAATGTAGGCATAGGAAAAGATCATACAATTTTTGCTTTAATTGATGGTTTCGTAAAATTCGAAAGAAAAGATAAAAATAGAAAAAAAGTTTCTGTTTATCCTGCATAATTTTAAGGCTACTTTGTAGCCTTTTTCTTCTTTTTAATCTTAATATATTAAAAAAAATATAATATCATTTTAAAAATTTATACTTTGGTGATTGTATGTTTATAGATAATGTGAAATTAGTTTTAAGTTCAGGTAATGGTGGCAAAGGTGCTGTGAGTTTTCGCCGTGAAAAACATGTTCCACTCGGTGGGCCTGATGGTGGCGATGGTGGAAATGGCGGCGATGTATATTTTATATGTGATAATAATACCCATACGCTAGCGCACTTTAAAGGTAAAAAAGAACTTAAAGCACAAAATGGCCAGCCAGGCTTAGGTCGTAATAAAAACGGCAAAAGAGGGGAGAGTTTAGAATTAATCGTTCCTCAAGGCACTCAAGTAATTGACGCACAAAGTGGGGAAGTTTTGCTTGATATGTTAGTAGAGGGCCAAAAAGAATTATTTTTAAAAGGCGGTAAAGGTGGTCTTGGTAATACTCATTTTAAAAACTCTACTAATCAACGCCCAGATTATGCCCAACCGGGTGTGGCAGGAAAAACCTTAAGTGTGCGCTTAGAATTAAAACTCATAGCAGATGTTGGACTTGTGGGCTTTCCAAATGTAGGAAAATCCACTCTTATAAGCGTAGTATCTAATGCAAGACCTGAAATAGCTAATTATGAATTTACTACTTTAACTCCAAAACTTGGTATGGTTGAAGTAGATGATTATAATTCTTTTGTGATGGCAGATATCCCAGGTATTATAGAAGGTGCAAGCGATGGTAGGGGTTTGGGACTTGAGTTTTTAAGACACATAGAAAGAACTTCTTTTTTGCTTTTTGTGCTTGATCCATTAAGAGAAATGAGTTTAAAAGAGCAATTTTGTATTTTAAGAAAAGAATTAGAAAAATTTTCAAGCAAGCTTTATGCAAGAAATTTTGGCTTAATGCTTTCAAAAAGTGATAGCGTAAATTTAGGCGAAGAATTTGCACAAAAAATAGAAGATGATTATAATGAGCTAAAAGCTTATTTGCAAAGTCAAAATAATCCGCAATGTTTTTTCATCAAGGTTTCAAGCCTTGAAAAAACTGGACTTAAAGAGCTTAAATTTATGCTTTTAGAAGAAGTTAAAAAAATTAGAAATCAAAATAATCTTTGATGAGTGAAAATTTAACTATAGATTTTATCCAAGAATACATCAAGTCCAATTTTAAAGACTTGGTGTATAAATTTACCTATAAAGAGCATAGCTTTTTTTATAATCCCGATAGAGTTTTAAAAAACGGAGTTTATTTTTGTACTATTAAAGAAAACGATGGCATAAATGACAAAGCTTCGAATTTAAATAGAGAGGGTGTGTTTCGTCTAAGTTGCTCTCTTTGTGATCAAGATTACCAAAATCTTTTTGGTCAAAAACCTAAAAAAGCTTTAAAGGGTGAGATTGTTAGTTTAAATTATGATTTTTCTATGCTTGATCTTATCATGCCTCATCCAATTTATGCTTATATGGGATATATTTGTATTAACAATCCTTCAAGAAAAAATTTTGAAATTTTTAAAGATTATCTTGAGCTTTCATATCAAAAAGCTATAAAAACTTATAAAAAAAGGATAGTGGCATTATGAAAAATATCATTTTTATGGGAACTCCATCTTATGCAACTTGTATTTTAAAAGAGCTTGTTGATAAAGGGTTTAATGTCAAAGCTTTATTTACCCAACCTGATAAACCTGTGGGTAGAAAACAAATTTTAACCCCAAGTGATACTAAAAAATTTATTTTAGAAAATAATTTAAATATAGAAATTTTCACTCCAAAAAGCTTAAAAGATGAAAACATAACCAATAGAATAAAAAGCTTAAAACCTGATTTTATAGTTGTTGCTGCTTATGGGAAGATTTTGCCAAAAGAAATTTTAGATATTGCTCCTTGTATCAATTTGCACGCTTCCTTACTTCCTAAATATCGCGGGGCTTCGCCTATACAAAGTGCTATTTTAAATGGGGATAAAATAAGCGGGGTTTGTACTATGCTTATGGAAGAAGGACTTGATAGTGGTGCAATCTTAGAAAGTATAGAATGTGATATAGAAGGTAGAAATTCAGCTGAAGTGTTTATTATGCTTTCAAATTTAGCTGCTAAACTTACTGTTTCTACACTTTTAAATTTTGAAAAAATTATCCCAAAAAAACAAGATGAAAATTTAGTTACACATTGTAAAAAAATCAAAAAAGAAGATGGCTTGATTGCTTTAAATAATGCAAATGAAATTTATCAAAAATTTTTAGCTTTTACACCTTGGCCTGGAATTTTTTTAGAAAATGGTTTGAAATTTTTAGATATAGAATTAGTCGATAGTGAAAAAACTCAAAAATCAGGCGTGATTTTACAAATAGAAAAGGAAGGCTTTTTGCTTTCATGTAAAAAAGGTGTTTTAAGGATTAAAAATTTACAAGAAAGTGGAAAAAAGGCTTTAGACGCTAAGACTTATTTAAATGGAAAAAGGTTAAAACTTGGAGATAGTTTATTTTGATGAGCTTGAATCAACTCAAATTTATTTAAGTGATAAAATTCGTAGTGGAGAAATTACTAACAATACAGCCATTTGTGCTTTTATCCAAAGTGCTGGTATAGGTAGTAGGGATAATACTTGGCAGAGTAAGCAAGGAAATTTACATGTATCTTTTTGCATAAAAACTCAAGAATTAGCACAAGATCTTCCTTTGGCTTCTGCTAGTATATATTTTGCATTTTTAATGAAAGAAGTATTGCAAAGAAAAAATTCGAAAGTATGGATTAAATGGCCCAATGATTTTTATATAGAAGATAAAAAAATAGGCGGATTGATGAGTTCTAAAATCAATGATTTTTTGGTTGTAGGAATAGGGATTAATCTTAAATATGCTCCATTTAATGCTGAAATTTTAGATATAGAAGTAGATATAGCAAAACTTTTAAATGAGTATTTTTCTTATGTAGATGAGAAAATTTTATGGAAGAATATTTTTAGCAAGTATATGCTAGAATTTGAAAAATCAAGAAATTTTTTTATACATAATGAAGGTAAGATTTTATCTTTAAAAGATGCTTTGTTGTATAAAGATGGTTCTATATTGTTAGATAATAAAAGGATATATAGTTTAAGATGAGTGAGATAATAACTATTGCAAATCAAAAAGGTGGGGTAGGTAAAACTACTACCGCTATTAATCTAGCGGCTTCTTTAGCAGTAGCTGAAAAAAAGGTTCTTTTGATAGATATTGATCCACAAGCTAATGCTACAACAGGACTTGGTTTTAATAGAAGTAATTATGAGTATAATATTTACCATGTTTTTATAGGCAGGAAAAAACTTTCCGAAATTATTTTAAAAACTGAACTTCCACAATTATACTTAGCTCCATCAAATATTTCTTTGGTTGGAATTGAACAAGAAGTAGTAAAAGAAAGCGGAGAATATAGAACGATTTTAAGAGAAAAAATCAAAGAAATTGCTAAAGATTATGATTTTATTATCATTGACTCACCTCCTGCACTTGGAAGTATTACGGTAAATGCTTTTGCAGCAAGCGATAGTGTTATTATCCCTATACAATGTGAATTTTATGCGCTTGAGGGTGTTGCGATGGTTTTAAACACCATAAAATTTGTGAAAAAAACTATCAACCCAAAGTTAAAAATAAAAGGTTTTTTACCAACTATGTATAGCTCACAAAATAATCTTTCAAAAGATACTGTGGAGGATTTAAAGCAAAATTTCAAGCAAAAGCTATTTAGAACAGGTGATAATGAAGATGATTTTATTATCATACCAAGAAATGTAAAACTTGCTGAAAGTCCAAGTTATGGAAAACCTATTATACTTTATGATATAAAATCCCCAGGTTCAGTAGCATATCAAAATTTAGCACATTCTATATTAGGATAAAAAATGGCAAAAAAAAGTGCATTAGGAAGAGGTTTAAGTAGTATTTTGGCTGATATTGATGAGGTTTATGAAAAAGAATTAGGATCAAAAGAAGGCAAAATAGAAGAAATTGATATAGATTTAATTAGTCCAAATCCTTATCAGCCAAGAAAAAATTTTGATACACAAGCTTTAGAAGAGCTTGCGGGGTCTATTAAAGAATATGGTTTAATTCAGCCTATTGTAGTTTTTAAAAAAGATGAATTTGATTATATTATAATAGCTGGCGAGAGAAGATTTAGAGCATGTAAGCTTTTAGAAAAAGAACAGATTAAAGCCGTAGTTTTAAATGTGGATGATATAAAATTACGCGAGCTTGCTTTGATTGAAAATATCCAAAGGGAAAATTTAAATCCTATAGAATTGGCACATTCTTATAAAGAATTATTGGAAATTCATGACATAACTCAAGAAAAATTAGCAGATCTTATTCACAAGTCAAGACCACAAATTGCTAATACCTTAAGACTTTTAAATTTAAATGAGCAAACGCAAAATTTCATTATAGAAGGTAAAATTTCACAAGGTCATGCAAAAGTTTTAGTAGGACTTGAAAAAGAAGAAGAAAAAATGATAGTTGATACTATCATAGGTCAAAAACTTAATGTAAGAGATACAGAAAAACTGATTAAAAATTTTAAAAATTCAAATAATTTAGAAAAAAATACAAATTTAAATAAGCAAAATCAATCTATATTAAATTTAAAAGAAAAAATAGAATCTTTTGGATTTAAGACAGTGGTGAAAGATTTAAAAATTATTGTTAATTTTTCTGACGAAAATGAGATTTTAAAATTTTTAAAAATACTAGATTAAATATGCTTTTAGGTATATTTTGGTATAATTGCGCGTTTTATTTAGATTTATTTAGGAGTATTAATGTTTAATGATGTACATTTTTCCATCATGATAGCTACTGGTGTCATTTTTTTGCTCATGATAGCAATTTTAAATTCTATACTCTATAAACCTTTGATTAAATTTATGGATTCTAGAGATTTGACCATTAAAAATGACGAAGAAAAAATGAAAAAAAATTCTGATGATGTTTCAAATGTAGAAAATGAGTTGGAAAAAATTCATATACAAACAAGAGATGAGATTAATCAAATCAAAGTAAAAGCAGTAGAAGAAGCTAAAATAAAACAAGAAAAAGAATTATCAATAAAGAAAAAAGAATTAGAAGAACAAATGCATGTTTTTCTAAAAAGTCTAAGAGAAAAAGAAAAAGAATTAAAAGAAGAGATGCGGTTAAAAATGCCAGAATTTAAGCAAAGCTTTAAAGATAGCTTGAGTAAAATTTAAGGAAGATAAATGTTGAAAAAAATTACATTATTATTGGTGCTTCCTTTTTATGCTTTTGCAGCAGGTAATGGAAGTGGTGAGTATGATATTATCCCAAGAGCAGTTAATTTTGTTTTGTTTGCTGCTATTTTATATTATTTTATAGCAACACCTTTAAAGAATTTTTACCACGGAAGAATTGCAAAAATTGCCTCTAGGATGAATGAAATACAAGAAAAACTTATTGCAAGCAAAAATCATAAATTAGAAATGATGAAAAAATTAGATTTAGCTAAACAAGAAGCAATTAATGCAGTTGCTCTTGCAAAAAAAGAAGCAGAAATCATTACAGATAAAATAGAAGCTGAAACAAAAATGGAGATTAAGGCTTTAGAAAAAACTTATGAAGAACATAAAGAATATGAAATAAGAAGAATGGAAAAAGAAGTTGTGCAAGCGGTTTTAGAAGAAATTTTTGAAGATCAAAGTTTACAGCTTCAGCAAAAAGAAATTTTAAATATCATGATGAAAAAGGTGTCTTGATGGAAAGTGTAATTGCAAAAACCTATGCAAAAGCTATATTAGAAAGAAAAGATTTTGAAAATTTTTATTCAAATTTATTACAACTTAGTTCAGCTTTTGCTTCTGATAAATTTGTAAGTATTTTAAATGCTTATGAGCTTAAACAAGAAAAAAAATTAGATTTTATACTTTCTTTATTAGATAATCCAAGTGATGCTTTTAAAAATTTTATGAGCTTAGTTGTTGGCAACAATAGAGAGATGTTAATTCCAAGCATTACTAAAGAATTGAGTGAACAAAAAGCATTAAAAGAAAATGAATTTTTAGGGCAAGTTTATTCAAAAGAAAAATTAAGTGAAGAAGAAATTAAAAATTTAGAAGAAAAACTTAGTCTTAAATTCAACGCAAAGATTAGATTAGATAGTAAAATAAGTGATAATGACAGTGTAAAAATTAGCTTAGATGGACTTGGTTATGAAATTTCATTTTCAATGCAAAGCTTAAAAGCTAAAATGAATGAATATATATTAAAAGCAATTTAAGGAGACTTGATGAAATTTAAAGCAGATGAAATTAGTTCTATTATAAAAGAAAGAATTGAAAAATTTGATTTTAATCTTGAAATAGAAGAAACCGGTAAGATTATTTCAGTTGCTGATGGTGTTGCTAAGGTTTATGGTCTTAAAAATGCTATGGCCGGTGAGATGGTTGAATTTGAAAATGGCGAAAAGGGAATGGTGCTTAACCTTGAAGAATCAAGTGTTGGTATTGTTATTTTAGGAAAGGGACTTGGCTTAAAAGAAGGAAGTTCTGTAAAAAGATTAAAAAAACTTCTAAAGGTTCCAGTTGGTGATGCGTTGATAGGCCGTGTTGTGAATGCTTTAGGTGAGCCAATTGATGCTAAGGGAGCTATTGAAACAAGTGAATATCGCTTTGTGGAAGAAAAAGCAAAAGGTATTATGGCTAGAAAAAGTGTTCATGAACCATTACATACGGGTATTAAAGCTATTGATGCTTTAGTTCCAATTGGTAGAGGACAAAGAGAGCTAATTATTGGTGATAGACAAACGGGTAAAACTACTGTTGCAATAGATACGATTATTAGTCAAAAAGGTAAAGATGTTATTTGTATTTATGTGGCAATTGGTCAAAAACAAAGCACAGTGGCTCAAGTAGTTAAAAAGCTTGAAGAATACGGCGCAATGGATTATAGTATAGTGGTAAATGCAGGTGCTTCAGATCCTGCTGCATTGCAATATCTTGCTCCATATACAGGTGTAACTATGGGTGAGTATTTTAGAGATAACTCAAGACATGCGTTGATTGTTTATGATGATTTGAGTAAGCATGCTGTTGCCTATCGTGAAATGTCTTTGATTTTGCGTCGTCCTCCGGGTCGTGAAGCTTATCCAGGGGATGTATTTTATTTACATTCAAGATTGCTTGAAAGAGCAAGTAAATTAAGTGATGAACTTGGCGCAGGAAGCTTAACAGCATTACCTATTATTGAAACTCAAGCAGGGGATGTTTCAGCTTACATCCCAACCAATGTTATTTCAATTACCGATGGTCAAATTTTCTTAGAGACAGATTTGTTTAACTCAGGTATTCGTCCTGCGATTAATGTTGGTTTATCTGTATCTCGTGTTGGTGGTGCTGCACAAATTAAAGCAACAAAACAAGTTTCAGGTACCTTAAGACTTGACTTAGCTCAATATAGAGAATTGCAAGCTTTTGCGCAATTTGCAAGTGATTTAGATGAAGCAAGTAGAAAACAACTTGAGCGTGGACAAAGAATGGTTGAAGTTCTAAAGCAGCCTCCATATTCTCCGCTTTCAGCTGAAAATCAAGTAGTGATGATTTATGCAGGAACTAAAGGATATTTAGATGATATTGCAGTTTCAAAAATAGGAGAATTTGAAGCAGCCTTATATCCATTTATTGAAGCTAAATATCCAGAAATTTTTGAGCAAATTAGAACTAAAAAAGCTTTAGATAAAGATTTGGAAGAAAAATTAGCTAAAGCGTTGAGTGAGTTTAAAGCAAACCATATATAAGGTTTTTAAATGTCTAATTTAAAAGAAATAAAAAGAAAAATAAAAAGTGTTCATAATACACAAAAGACAACTAATGCTATGAAGCTTGTCTCTACTGCCAAATTAAGAAAGGCAGAAGAGGCAGCTAAAAAGTCAAAAGTTTTTGCTCAAAAAATTGATGAAGTTTTATCTGAAATTGCATTCAAGATTAATCAATACGAAGGACTTGATGATAAACTTCCGTTTTTTAGAAAAAAAGACAATGTTGAAAAAATGGATATTATTTTCATTACTGCTGATAAAGGTTTATGCGGTGGTTTTAACATTAAAACTATTAAAACAGTAAATGAAATGCTTGAAGATTGTAAAGCAAAAAAAATCAAGGTAAGATTAAGAGCTATTGGTAAAACAGGTATAGAGTATTTTAATTTTCAAAATATTGAAATTTTAGAAAAATATTTAGACACAAGCTCTAGCCCTGATTATGAAAAAGCTTGTGCTATTATTAAAAATGCAGTTGATGATTTTATAAATGAAGTTACAGATAAGGTTGTAATTGTACATAATGGCTATAAAAATATGATTTCACAAGAAATTCGTATTAATGAATTATTACCAGTGCAAGCTATTGCGAGCAAAGAAGAACAAGAGTCTCAATCTTTAATGGATTTAGAACCTGAAGATGAAGAAATTTTAAATGATTTATTAAAAACTTATTTTGAATATAATATGTATTTTTCTTTAGTTGATTCTTTGGCGGCTGAGCATAGTGCAAGAATGCAAGCTATGGATAATGCAACCAATAATGCAAAAGCTAGAGTTAAACAACTCAATTTAGCTTATAATAAAGCAAGACAAGAATCTATTACCACCGAATTGATAGAAATTATCAGTGGTGTTGAGTCAATGAAATAAATTTAGGAGTGATGATGCAAGGTTTTATTTCTCAAGTTTTAGGACCAGTGGTTGATGTTGAATTTAAAGAATATCTTCCACAAATTAACGAAGCTATAATTGTAAATTATGAATTAGAAGGAAAAGAATGCAAGCTAGTGCTTGAAGTAGCTGCGCATTTGGGTGATAATAAAGTAAGAACTATCGCTATGGATATGACTGATGGTCTTGTTAGGGGTTTAACGGCTGTTGCGACTGGAAACCCAATTAGCGTTCCAGTGGGCGAAAAAGTACTTGGAAGAATTTTCAATGTAACAGGTGATTTGATTGATGAGGGTGAAGAGATCAATTTTGATAAACATTGGTCAATCCATAGAGATCCACCTCCATTTGAAGAGCAAAGTACAAAAAGTGAAATTTTTGAAACAGGTATTAAGGTAGTTGATTTGTTAGCTCCTTATGCAAAAGGTGGTAAAGTAGGACTTTTTGGTGGTGCAGGTGTTGGTAAAACCGTTATTATTATGGAGTTAATCCACAATGTTGCATTTAAACATAGTGGTTATTCTGTTTTTGCAGGTGTTGGTGAAAGAACTCGCGAGGGTAATGATCTTTACAATGAAATGAAAGAAAGTAATGTTTTAGATAAAGTTGCATTATGTTATGGTCAAATGAATGAACCACCAGGAGCAAGAAATCGTATTGCTTTAACAGGTCTTACTATGGCTGAGTATTTTAGAGATGAAATGGGACTTGATGTGTTGATGTTTATTGATAATATCTTTAGATTTTCACAATCAGGTTCTGAAATGTCGGCACTTTTAGGAAGAATTCCTTCAGCCGTTGGCTATCAACCAACTTTAGCTAGCGAAATGGGTAAATTCCAAGAAAGAATTACTTCAACTAAAAAAGGTTCTATTACTTCAGTTCAAGCAGTTTATGTGCCAGCAGATGATTTAACAGACCCTGCTCCTGCAACTGTTTTTGCGCATTTAGATGCAACTACGGTTTTAAATAGATCAATTGCTGAAAAAGGTATTTATCCAGCTGTTGATCCGCTTGATTCTACTTCAAGAATGCTTGATCCACAAATTATTGGTGAAGAGCATTATAAAGTAGCTCGTGGAGTACAATCAGTACTTCAAAAATACAAAGATTTGCAAGATATTATTGCTATTTTAGGTATGGATGAATTGAGTGAAGAAGATAAATTGATCGTTGAAAGAGCAAGAAAAATTGAAAAATTCCTATCTCAACCATTCTTCGTTGCTGAAGTATTTACAGGAAGTCCTGGTAAATATATTAGTTTAGAAGATACAATAGCAGGTTTTAAAGGTATTTTAGAAGGAAAATATGACCATTTACCTGAAAATGCTTTCTATATGGTAGGTGGAATTGATGAAGTTATTGAAAAAGCAGAAAAACTTAAGGCTTAATAATGGATAATTTAATACATATAGAGGTGGTAACGCCTCTTGGTATGATTTACAATGATAATGTAAAATCTATTGTTCTTCCTGGAAGTGAAGGTGAATTTGGTGTTTTAAAAGGACATGCATCTTTAATTTCTTCTTTAAGGGCAGGGATTATAGATATAGAAAAATCAGATTCTACTCATGAGTTAGTTGCTATTGATTCAGGTCATGCGAAAGTTTCTGAAACGAAAGTAAGCGTTTTAGCAAAAGGTGCTGTGTGGGTTGGAGGAAATAGTGATAGTGAAATAGCAAAAAGATTAGCAGATGCAAAAGATTTAATCAAATCTATGAGTAGTGATAGTGTTGCTTTAGCTTCTACTTTTGCTAAGATGGATAATAATGTAAGGCAAAAATAGTGGATTTTCAATCAATTTTTCATTTTTTTGAAAATACAAGCTTAATTACTTATATTGTATTGGCTTGGCTTTCGGTGTATTTTATACTTAGTTTTAGTATTTTATTTTCAAGATTAATGCTTATTAATAAATGGATGCAAGATGAAAGTCAGGCTTTAGAAGCTTTGATGAGAGGAGAGAGGGATTTAAGCCAAAGTGCATCAATTTTAAAAAAATGTATTGAGATTGATGAAACTAAGATGAATATTTATAAAAATTCTGTTGAAAAAAAAGCCACAATTGGATTAACTTGGCTTAGTATTATTGCTTCAACCTCTCCTTTTATAGGTCTTTTTGGTACAGTTATTTCTATACTTGAAACTTTTGGTGGTTTAGAAATGCAAAATTCTTTGAGTATTATTGCGCCAAAAATTAGTGAAGCTTTGGTAGCTACAGGTTGTGGAATTTTAGTGGCAATTCCCGCATATAGTTTTCATTTGATTATCAAACGCAAAGCTTATGAACTAATTAATATTTTAGATAGTGAGATAAAAGTATTAGTAAGTTCAGCAAAGGTTTAATTGATGTTTTTAGAAGAAAAACCCGAACTAAATATTACACCTTTAGTGGATATTATGCTTGTATTGCTTGCTATTTTAATGGTAACAGCACCAAGTATTACATATGAAGAAAAAGTTCAACTTCCTCAAGGTTCACAAAAAACTTCAAGTGCTCCAAATATCAAAAGTTTAATTATAACAATTAATGCAAAAAAAGAAATTTTTATAGGAAAAGATAAATTTAATTTTTTAAGTTTTGCGGATAATATGAATGCATTAAAAGTGCAATATAATACTCAAGAAACAGTTTTCATTAGAGCGGATAAGAATTTAAAATATGATGATGTAATGAGTGTTTTAAGAACAATGAAGCATTTGGGTTTTCAAAAAGTTGCTTTGCAAACTGAGTAAAAAATGGAAGAAAATTCTACATATAATTTTAAAGCTTTTACTTATGCGATTTTAGTTTATTTTTTTGTTGTTTTTTTAGTATTTTTTAAGTTAGTCGAATATAAGCCAAAAGCTATTGAATATACCAATGATCCCAATAGTTTTATTAATATAGAACTTGGAGATAGTATAAATCAAAATCAAGTAAATATGATACAAGAGTTACAAAAGGAAAATTTGCAAAGTTTATTTGAAGAGAATCTTTTGCAAAAATACACTACAAATAAAAATGTTAATACTCAAAATGTAGAACAACAAGCTAGTGTTTTCAATGAGTTATTTGGCAAAATAGAAGACTATCAAGAAGAAAAAACTACAAAAGTGCAATCTTCAATGCCATCGAAAAAACCCACTTTTACTCAAAGAGAAAAAATCAATGATTTTTCTAAGCAATTAAATGAAAATCTACAAATTAATCAAGAACTAGGACAATCTGTTATAGAACAAAAAATAGGAGTTTATGATCAATTTTTAGGTGCTGTTAGAAAACATCTTGAAGATAGATGGAGAATATACAATCCTAGTGGTAATTTAAGTATAGAAGTAGAATTTGTAATTGATAATAACGGATATTTTTATTTGTTAAGTACCACTAGTGCACATAGTCATAATTTTGATAAAAAGGCAAAAGAATTTTTACAAAATTTAGAAGGAAAATACATAACTTTACCTCCAAATGGTAAAATAAGAAAAATTAAAATGAAACTTAGTGATATAATTGAGTTTAAAACGGAGAAGTGATGAAAAAAATATTAGCGTTTTTATTTTTTTGTTCAGTATTATTTGGGCAAGATGCGACAATATCTGTTGTAAATAAAGGTATGCAATTACCTAAAATTTATATTAAAGATCAATCAAGATTGAATGATTTAGATCTTAAAAAAAGCTTTTATAATATGCTTGTTAATGATATAAAAGTGAGTTCAAATTTTGAATTAACTCAAGATGAAAAACAAGGTGATTATATTTTTTCTTATGTTTTAAATAAAAATGGTAAGCTTTTGGATATTGATGTTGAAATTTTAGCTGCAAATGAAACAAAAACGAGATTTTATGAGCAAATTCTTTCCATTGAAGAATATCCATTTTTAGCACATAGAAGTGTCGCTCAAATGAATAGAAAATTAGGTTTTGCACCGGTTGATTGGATGGATCATAAAATTTTAATAGCTAGAACTCAAGGTAATAAGCAAAGTGATATTTTGTTAGCAGATTATACTTTAACTTATCAAAAGATATTAATATCAAAAGGTTTAAATTTATTTCCCAAATGGGCAAATAAAGAACAAGATGCATTTTATTTCACTGCTTATGAAGATGAAATTCCAACACTTTATAAATATAATATGAAAAATAAAAACATCACAAAAATCATTGCTAGTAAGGGTATGATGGTTGCTTCTGATGTTAGCGATGATGGTAAAAAAATTTTACTTACTATGGCGCCAAAAGATCAGCCAGATGTGTATTTGTATGATACAGATACAAAAGATTTAAAACAGATTACAAATTATACGGGTATTGATGTAAATGGCAACTTTGTAGATGATGATAAAAAAATCGTATTTGTATCAGATCGTTTAGGTTATCCAAATATTTTTATGCAAAATTTAGATTCTAATTTAACAGAACAAGTAGTTTTTCATGGTAAAAATAATTCTTCAGTTTCTACCTATAAACATTATATGGTTTATTCTAGTAGGGAGGTAAATCAAAGTGGGGTTTTTAATCTTTATTTAATGTCAACCAAAAGTGATTATATAAGACAACTCACTGCAAATGGTAAAAATCTTTTTCCAAGATTTTCAAGTGATGGAGAAAGTGTAGTATTTATTAAATATTTAGGTTCACAAAGTGCCTTAGGAGTCATTAGAATTAATGCAAATAGGGCTTTTCATTATGGTTTAAAGGTGGGTAAAATTCAATCAATTGATTGGTAAAATATCAAAATTGTATTTTTTTTGTTATAATTAAACATGATTTTTAAATAAAAAAGGGGAAAAGCAATGAAAAAAATCATTTTTGCTTCAATTACTGCATTTGCTGTTATTGTAAGTGGTTGTGCTACAAAAAATACTAGTGTAAGCAGTTCAAGTAGTGTAGATGGATCAAAAGGTAGTGGTGGTTCTGATAGATTTGAAAATCTTGAATCTTTAAATTCTATTGCAAATGTGTATTTTGATTTTGATAAATTTAATGTTAGAAAAGATATGCAAAAAGTTGTTGCAGATAATGCTGAAATTTTCAACAAAGAAGCCGCGAATGCTGCAATTGTAGTTGAGGGAAACTGCGATGAATGGGGAACTGATGAATATAATCAAGCTCTAGGTTTAAAAAGAGCTAAAGCTGTTAAAGAATCTTTAGTAGCTCAAGGTGTTAGCGCAGATAGAATAAGCGTAAAAAGTTATGGAGAAACTAATCCTGTATGTACTGAAAGAACAAAAGCTTGTGATGCGCAAAATCGTCGTGCAGAATTTAAATTATCAAAATAAGTTTTAAATAAATGAAAATCAAATTATTATCAGTAGCTCTTTTAGGAGCTACTTTTTTATACGCTGAAATTTCAGCATTTGATGCAGGAAAAGTAGATACAAAAACACCTTATGGCTTAACTCAAAATGAAAAATTACAATACGAAAATCAAGAACGCTTAAAAGCTTTAAATGAATATTATACTAATTTGACTAGTAAGATAAATACTGCTGTAGAAAATATAGAAGGTTTACAAAGTGTAACCGAGGGTTTAAATGCTCAATATTCTAAAGCAAATACAAAATTACTTTCACTAGAAGAAAACTATCAAAATTTTGATGCAAATATCACAAAAGAAATTCAAAATTTAAGAGCTTATGTAGAAGAAAATAGGCAAATTCAAGAAAAAAATCACCAAGAAATTCAAAAAGTATTGAGCGAAATAACAACTTTGATCAATAAAATTAATGATGATTATGTTTCTAAAGAAGATATGAACCAAACCATAACTTTTTTTCAATCGGAAATAGCTAGAGTGCAAAATCAAACAAATAATATCCAAGTTGTTCCTATTGCTAGCGAAAGCAATAAAACACAAGAAGTCATTAAAGAAACAAATACGACTTTGGAAAAAGAAATTGTTCAAGCGAAAGATGATAGTTGGAAAAAACTGCAATCTAGCGAAATTTTAAAAAAAGCTATTGATGAAACCAATAAAAATCAATTTGATGATGCAAAAGAAAAATTTGAGCATTTAATTAGTATCCATTATAAACCTGCTAGATCTACTTTTTGGCTTGGAGAGATAAGATATAAACAAAAAGATTATGCAGGCGCTTTGGGATTTTACAAAAAAAGTTCTGCTATAAGCACCAAGGGTGATTATGTGCCAAAATTACTTTATCATACGGCTATTAGCTTAGATAAAGTTGGGGATCCAAAAAGTGCTAATAAATTTTACAAAGCTTTAAAGACAGCTTATCCTGATAGTCCTGAAGCAAAAGTTTCGCCAGATAGAAAATAAAAAAAGGAGATAAAATGGCTATAGAAAAAAATAGTGTAGTTTCAATGTTTTATGAGTTAAAAGATGCAAACACAAATGAAGTTTTAGAATCAAATATTTATGCTGAACCTATTTCTTTTATTTTAGGTAAGGGTCAAATTTTAGAAGGACTAGAAGAGGAAATTCAAAAACTTGATGCCCCATGTAATGCCGATATTGTGATAAAAAAAGAAAATGCTTTGGGTGAATATGATGCAAATGCATTGCAAACTTTACCAAAAGAACAATTTGCAGGGATTGATTTGCAAGTTGGTATGGAGCTTTTTGGCGAAGGCGAAGATGGTAATACAGTAAGAGTAATTGTTAGAGAAATTACTGAGAATGAAGTTACTATTGATTATAATCATGCTTACGCAGGAAAAGACTTGTTATTTTCAATTAATATTGTAGATGTTAGAGCTGCAAGTGAAGATGAAATTTTAACAGGAATTATTGCAGGTAGCAGAAGTTGTGGATGTGGTGGTGGAGGACATCATCATGATCATCATCACGGACATGGTGGTGGTGGATGTTGTGGTGGCCACGGACATGGTGGTGGCAGTTGCTGCGGTGGACACTAATGAATAGTGCATTTATTTTCCCAGGCCAAGGCTCTCAAAGTGTTGGTATGGGGCTTAGTTTTTATGAGAATTCACTTAAAGCAAGAGAATTATTAGATTGTGCAAGTGATTATTGTAAAATTGATTTTAAAAATTTGCTTTTTAAGGAAAATGAAAATTTAAATAAAAGTGAATTTACACAAATGGCCATAGTGTTAAACTCACTAATGGCTTATGAAGCTTTAAAAGAGCAAGCTAGTATAGAAGCTAAGTATAGTTTAGGCCATTCACTAGGAGAATTTAGTGCTTTAGCGACTCAAGGTGCATTTGACTTTTTAGATGTTATAGCACTTGTTAACAAGCGTGGCCAATTTATGCAGGAGGATTGCTCTAAAATCGAAGCTGGTATGATGGTGGTTTTAGGACTTGAAGATAAAGTAGTAGAAGAACTTTGCCAAAAGGCATTAAGTGAGCAAAAAAGTATTTTTGCAGCTAATTATAATTGTGAAGGACAGGTTGTAGTAGCGGGTTTAAAGCCTGATTTAGCTTCTTATGAGAGTGAGTTTAAGAATGCAGGAGCCAAAAGAGCTATGCTTTTGAATATGAGTGTTGCAAGCCATTGTCCATTATTAAAAAATGCGTCTTTAAAACTTACAAAAGAACTAGAGCTTGTGTTAAAAGATGATTTTAAAAGTGTAGTTTCAAATGTAAATGCAAAAATATATAGTGATAAAACTCAAGCTTTAACACTTTTAAGCGAGCAACTTATAAAGCCTGTTCTTTATAAGCAAAGCATTAAAACAATAGATAATGAAGTGGATTTTTATATAGAATTTGGTGCGAGCGTGCTAAAGGGCTTAAATAAAAAAATCACTCAAAAAGAAACTTATGCTTTAAGTAAAATAGAAGATATTGATGAAATTCTAAAGGTGATTAAATGAAAATAGCTATTTTAGGAGCTATGCCCGAAGAGGTTACTCCTTTACTCGAAACATTAAAAGAATATCAAACAATTGAATATGCAAATAATACTTATTATATTGCAAAATACAAAAATCATGAATTAATCATCGCTTATTCTAAGATAGGGAAAGTAAATTCCACTCTTAGCGCAACTATTATGATAGAAAAATTTAAAGCTGAACTTATGCTTTTTACAGGAGTGGCTGGTGCTTTTAATCCTAGTTTGGAAATAGGGGATTTAATCTATGCTACAAAATTAGCTCAATATGATTTAGATATTACAGCTTTTGGACATCCGCTTGGTTATGTTCCTGGTAATGAAATTTTTATAAAAACAGATGATAAGCTTAATAATCTTGCCATAGAGGTCGCTAAAGAACTTGGTGTTAAATTACAATCAGGTATTATCGCTACGGGTGATGAATTTATTTGTGATGAGAATAAAAAAGCAAAAATTAGAGAAATTTTTAACGCAGATGCTTGTGAAATGGAAGGAGCTAGTGTGGTTTTGGTATGTGATGCTTTAAAAATTCCATGTTTGGTTTTAAGATCAATGAGTGATAAGGCAGGTGAAAAAGCTGAATTTGACTTTGATGAGTTTGTAGAAAAATCCGCTAAAATTTCAGCTAATTTTGTTTTAAAAATTTGTGAGAAATTATGATAAATCTTAGCAAAAGACTAATCAGAGAAGTTGCAAAAGCAAATGCCAAGTTTTCCTTAATAGGAGATAATGATAAAGTTTTATTAGGACTTAGTGGCGGGAAAGACTCTCTAGCCCTAGCTCATCTTTTAAAGCGTATGCAAGCACATGCACCTTTTAAATTTGAACTTAAAGCAGTAACTTTAAGTTATGGCATGGGTGAAGATTACACCAAACTTCATAATCACTGCAAAGAACATGGTATTGACCATGAGGTTATTGATTCTAATATTTATGAAATTTCAGGTGATACCATTAGAAAAAATTCAAGCTTTTGTAGCTATTTTTCAAGAATGAGACGTGGTGCTTTATATACTTACGCCTTAGAAAATGGTTTTAATAAATTAGCCATAGCTCATCATTTAGATGATGCAGTAGAGAGTTTTTTTATGAATTTCATTTATAATGGTGCTCTTAGAAGTTTAGCGCCAAAATATAAAAGTAAAAGAGGTGTAGAAGTCATCCGTCCTTTGATTTTTGTAAGAGAAAGACAATTAAGGGAAAATGCTATTAATAATGAATTAGAAGTAATTGGTAATGAATTTTGTCCTGGTATGAAATTAAGTGAAAAAAATGTAAAATTTCCTCATGCTAGAGAAGAAGCTAAACAGCTTTTAGCAAATTTAGAAAAAGAAAATCCAAAATTATTTACGAGCTTAAAAACTGCATTTGAAAATATCCACACGGATAGTTTTTTCATGGTTAAGGATAATGACTAAACTTTTAATTATAGTTGATTATCAAAATGATTTTATCGATGGTAGCTTAGGTTTTGAAAAAGCTACCAAGATAAAAGATAATATTCTTACTCTTTTAAAAAATCATCAAGGTGATGTTGTTTTTACTTTTGATACGCATGATGAGAATTATTTAAAAACCCAAGAAGGAAAAAAACTGCCTATTTATCATTGTATTAAAGATACTTTTGGTTGGCAAATGCCAAGTGATTTTAATGTGTATTTAAAAAATGCAAAAAAAATCTTTTATAAGAATGCTTTTGGTAGTTTAGAATTGGCTAATTTTTTAAAACAAAATCATTATGAAAGTATAGAATTTTGTGGTTTGGTTTCGCATATTTGTGTATTTAGTAATATTATTTTAGCTCAAAGTGCCACGCCTAATTCTAAAATTATTTTACATAAAAATGCTACTGCAAGTTTTAATGAATCTTTAGAAAATAGTGCTTATGAAATTTTACAAGCTTATGGTATAGAGCTTTTATAGATGCAAGGCTTTATTTTGCACACTCAGAGCGTAAAAGATGAGGATTTGATTGTTTATCTTTTAAGCGCCAAAAAAGTTATTAAAAGTTATAGATTTTACGGAATGAGACATTCTAATATTCTAAATGGATATAAGATTGATTTTGAACTTGAGGAAAGTTCAAGATTTTTACCGCGCTTAAAAGATGTTTTACACATTGGATTTTCTTGGGTTTTAGATAGAGAAAAAATGTTTTTTTGGCAAGAATTTATCAGGCTTTTTTATTGGCATTTAAAAGATGTTGAGGAGATTGATAGTTTTTATTTTGAGCTTTTAGAAGATTGTGCTAAGCGTTTTGAAAAACAAGATTGCAAGCGTGTGATTGTGGATGCTTATTTAAAGATTCTAAGCTTTGAAGGACGCTTGCATAAGGATTTTATTTGCTTTTTATGTGATGAGTGTATAAAAGAAGATGTTGTATTGATAAGGGCTTTTTTGCCTGCGCATAAAAAATGTGCTTTTGGCTATGAGTTTAAAGCTAAAGATCTTGTGAGGTTTTATGAAAATTTTAATTCATCGCATTTTAGCGATGAATATATTGATAATTTATATAAAATCATTAAAGAGGGTTTTTAAGAGTAATATCATACATCATAATAGCCTCTTGTCTTAATTTTGCGATGATATTTGCACTATCAATATGTGTATTTTTTATAATAGCTTCCTTGCTATTTTTAATATCTTCAAGCAAATTTCCAAGTTGTTTTTGGGAGCTTTGTAAGCAAGTGCTTATACATTTTGGTTGTGTTTGTTGTAAAACTTGCTCGAAATTTAAACTTTGATTGTTAAGCTTTGAAGCATGTGCTGCTAGATTATTTGCACTTGTTCTAATGCCACCTAATGCTTTGTAAATCCCTTTTGAATTGATATGAGCTGCCATGAACCTTCCTTGTTTTATGGTATCTCTTCATTCATATTGCTTAGAATTTTACAAGCAAAAATCATTCCTTATTGAAAAATTCTTGCATATATTTTCGCATAATTTCTGCATCATTAATGCGATTAACACAATCTCTAAAATTTGAAGCATCTTCATAGCCTTTAGAATATTCATGTAAGTGCTTTCTAAATATGCTTATACCTTGTTCTTTGTAATGTTTTAGCATTTCTTCAAAATGTGTAAAGATGATTTTGTTTTTTAAAATTTTATCGATTTTTTTGCCAGTTTTTACCTCGTGAAATATCCAAGGTTTTCCTATGCTTGCACGCCCTATCATCAATGCATCACAATTTGTTATTTTAAAAACTTCTTTAGCATTTTCTGTGCTAATATCGCCATTTGCAACTAAAGGAATTTTGATATTTTCTTTAGCTAAAGCTATAGCTTCATAATCAGAATTTCCACTATACATTTGTTTTCTAGTGCGACCATGCATACTGATAAAATCTACCCCAGCATTTTCACATGCTTTAGCAATGGTAATAGGATCTTTTTTTTCAAACCCTAATCTTACTTTGACACTAGTTAGCTTTTTATTGCTTGTTTTTTTGATAAGTTCTAAAATTCTTTGCAATTTATCAAGATCTTGCAAAAGAGCACTGCCTGCACATTGTTTTATAACTTTATTTACAGGACAGCCGCAATTAAAATCAATCCCATCTATAAAATCAAAACGATTTAATATTTCTACCGCCCTTTGAATCACACTTTCATCCGAGCCTGCAATTTGAACTATATAAGGATTTTCAAGTTCAGCTTTTTCTAACATTTTAAGAGTTTTTGAGCTTTCATACACTAAAGCATTAGAACTTATCATCTCACTAATTGTTACATCAGCCCCAAATTGTTTAACTAAATTTCTCAAAGGCAAGTCTGAAAAACCTGCCATAGGAGCTAAAAACAAAGGTTTTTTACTAAAATCTATCATTGTATAAATTTTTCAAGTTCTATTTTTTTATTATGTTCTCTTAAAAAGAGCAAGAGTCTAAAATCCTTATGTTCGTTTTGATCATTTCCTAATTCATTAAGCAATTCATCATACATACCAAATTCTGCTAAAGTATAAAGATAAGCTCTTAAAGCTTGAGAATGACTATCTTTTAACTTTTTAAATAAAGCAATTAATATTTGAGGCTCTATTTTTTTACAAAGTATTTTTGTGCATTGTAAATATGACTTATCATCTAAGGTATTCATGCTAAGCAAAACTTCGATTTCAGCATGATTTAATTCCAAATTTTCTTTTTCAAATCTATCCAAAAGTAATAAAATATCATCTTGATTTTTTTGTATTTTTAGTGTTTTAATTTGGCTATAAGGTGCATTATCTAATACCATTTTATAAGCAAAATTTTCTAATTCATTTGTCAGAATTTCTTTATTTTTAATAAAAGAAAAAGCATAGTCATTATCTTTTTGGAAGTGATTTTTTTCATTTAAAATGAAAATTTCATTATGTGGATCGAGTTTGTATTTTTTTAATTCCACAAATTCCTTTTTGTCTAACTGCTCTAAAATATTTATAATATCATCTATTTTTGTATTTTGATTTTTTTCTTTAAAATAAAGAGCTTGAGTGTTTTTGGCTATATCTTGAAATTCTTGAGTTTTAAATTTAATTTTACTTATTTTTTTCAAAAATACATCAATTAAAAAATTTTCATAATTTTTGCTATCTTTAATAAGATTTTTGTATTGTAAATGTTTTAAAAAACCATAAAAGCTCATATGTAATAAAGCTAAAATCATCAAAATAAATGCAGGTAAAATTACCCATAAGCTGATAGGTAAATTTAGCTCAAAAGTAGAAATTGTGAAAGTGTAATTTCCCAAATTTAGATTATAAACTAAGGCTGCTACGATTAAAAGATAAACTAAACTTGCAAAGAAAAATAATTTTACTTTCATAATTCTTTCCTTTTTTCTAAGTTTTCACGACAATTTATACAATATTTTGCGTGAGGTTTTACTTTGAGTCTTTCAGGATGTATATCTTCATCACAATACTCACAAATTCCATAAGTATTGTTATCTATTTTGCTTAATGAATGTTTAATTTCTTCTAATTCTGTTTTTAAATTTTCATTGATTTTTAAGTCAATATGTGAGCTGTTGTCAATTTGTTGTAAATCAACTTCATCTCTTGGTTCACTATCTTGCAGATCATGGATATTGTCTATATTACCTTGAAGTTCTTGTAAAATTTCTTTTTGTCTTTGAAGTAATATATTTTTAAATTCTTCAAGATTTAACTCTTGCATAAATGCTCCTATTTGTGGTATGGATGATTTGTATTAATACAAAATGCACGATAAATTTGTTCTAAAAGCATAGTTTTAGCAAATTTATGCACTAAAGTCATTTTGCTAAGAGCTATGCTTGTATGCATTTGTGCGATGAATTCTTTTTCAAGGCCATAAGCACCGCCTATAAAAAAAGAAATTTCATTTTTATCTTGTAATAATTTAGCAAATTCTACACTTGTAAGCTCTTTACCATTTTCATCTAAAGCTATGCAAAAACCTTTTTTATAAGGATTTAGCGCGTTTGTATAAGATTTTTTTGCTTCTATGGTATTGGTATTTTGTGCTAAATTAATTTTACTGTTAAAAATACAAATATCATTAAAATTGCAAAATTTTTTGATGAGCTTGGTGTAGTGCTCATCTATTTTACTGAATTCATTATTATTGTTTTTTTGAATGCTTAAAAGATTAATATGCATTTTTAATTTTTAGAAAAAAATCTTAAAAAATCTGCTATAAATTTTTTATGTTCACTTCTTTCTACAATAGCATCAATTAATCCATGTTCAAGTAAAAATTCGGCCTTTTGAAAGCCTTCTGGTAAATCAGTACCTATAGTTTGTTTGATAACTCTAGCTCCTGCAAAACCTACTAGGGCACCAGGTTCAGCCATAATGATATCTCCAAGCCAAGCAAACGATGCACTCACTCCACCCATAGTTGGATCAGTTAAGACAGAAATATAGGGAAGCTTTTCTTCTGCTAATAGCTTTAATGCCGCACTTGTTTTGCTCATTTGCATTAAAGAATAAGTGCTTTCTTGCATTCTAGCTCCACCACTTGCACTCACTATAACAACAGGAGTTTTTTTTTCAATCGCTCTTTCAATCGCTCTAAGAATTTTTTCACCTTCTACTGAGCCCAAACTTCCACCCATGAAAGAAAAATCAAAAACAACTAATTGAGTTTTAATGCCATCTATATTGCACTCGCCGCTTATTATAGCGCTTTTTCTTCCTGTTTTTTCTTCATTTTCTGCTAATCTTTTTTTATATGATTTACTATCAACAAATTTAAGCGGATCAATCGCATGTAAATCTTTATCCATTTCTACAAAAGTATCTTCATCACTAAGTAGCTCGATGCGTTTTAAAGGATTTAATCTCATATGAAAATTACATTTAGGACAAACATTATAACAAGTTTCTATTTCTTTATAATACATTAACGCATGGCAAGAATTACATTTTACCCAGTGATTTGGAGCTTCGCTTGGAGCGGCTTGTTTGCGTCTTATACTAGAAAAAATATCTAAAAAATTCATTATCTCTACCTAAAATAAAATTTCAAAATTATAGCAAGATTTTAGTATTTTTAAAATCTTGCACCCAACATAAACTCGAATTTGCTTAAGTCGTCTTTTGAATTAGTGTTAAATGGTTTAGCAAAAACTAAATTTAAAGCACCTAGTGGGGTTAGCCACTCAAAGCCAACACCTGTACTCCATCTTTGAATTTGACTTAAAGAACTCTCACCTATGGCACCATAGTCAAAAAATACACTTCCTCTTAGCTTGATTCTATCAAAGATTGGAAAACTAAGCTCTACAGAGTTAGCAAAAGCCACTGTACCACCTGTTTCATCACCCCATTCGTTTTTAGGACTCACGCTTCTTCTATCAAAACCTCTAATAGTTCCTATGCCTCCAAGGTATAATTTCTCATTGATAGGTAAATAACCTTGATCCCATACCTTATAAAAACTTGCTTTATAGCGATAAATCAAATCCCAACCTATAAATTCTTCTAAGCCTTGATAATAATTAAATTTAGTAGTAGAGCTTATAAATTCTTGATCTCCACCTAAGCCTGCATATTCAAGTGAGGTTGAAGCGATAAAACCTGATCTTGGTAGATAATAATCATCTGTATTGTTAAATACTATTGAAGGAGTGATAGAACTTTTGTAAGTTTTTCCAAGTTTATATCCTTGAGCGATTAAGCGATCACTCAAATGATAAATATCACTTTGCTCAAGATTGTAAGTTAAATCTATGCTTGTGTATCTTCCCAAAGTTTTACCAACACTTATATCAAAACCATAGTTTCTCTCATCATAACTATCCCATTCTAAACGATCTGAATATAATGATCCTCCAAGAGAATAATCACTATCATTTACTCTAGGATTTCTTAAAGATATTCTACCTGAAAGTGTATCATCGCCTTTGTCTATACTTACACTTCCTTTCATGCCAGAGCCTAAGATATTTGCATCAGATAATGAAGCACTAAGTAAAATTCCATCACTAGTTCCATAACCAATACCACCTGAAATAGCTCCAGTTGAAGCTTCTTTGACTTCTACTATCAAATCAATATGTGTATCATCTACTCTTTGTTCTTTAATATCTACATTTTCAAAATATGCAGTTCTTCTTAGAGCATTTCTTGAGTCTATTAAATCAGTTCTATTATAAAGATTGCCTTCGGTTAGATAAAGCTCTCTACGAATAACCCTATCAACTGTTTTAGTATTACCTGAAATTTCAACATTTCTAACATATACTTTTTCATTAGGTATGACTTTAAAAATAATCACAGCTTCATGGTTTTCTTTATCTTTTTGTATATCAGGTATAACCTGTACAAAAGCATAACCCAAATCAGCCGTCTTTGTTTCTATAGTTTTTATATCTTCTCTTAGTTTTTCTATATTAACTATTTTTCCAACACTTAATTTTAAATCATTTACTAAAGCTTCATTTTCTTCATCACTAAAAATAGGATTAAAAATTTTAATCCCTTTAACTTTATAAACCTCACCCTCGTTGATAAAATAAGTTAAATCAGCTTGATAAGTATCTGTATAAGTATTTAAAAAAGCAGGAGATACGCTTACATCAAGATAACCTTCTTTTAAATATACATCTGAAATTCTTGAGCTATCATTTGCAAGATCAAAGATTTTAAGCTTACCATCGTTAAAGCCCCACATCCAGCCTAGGGCTTCTCTTTGTTTATTTGCTACCGCAGGTTCAATATCTGAATAACTTAAATTTTTTGCACCACTTAAATGTACTTTTTCTATGATGATATTTTCCCCACGATTTACAACAAAAGTAAGTTTTAATGAGCTTGAATTACTTAATTTTTCATCTTTGATTTCTACAACAGTATCATAAAAACCTTTGGCTTGATAAAAAAGTTTGATTTTTTCAGCTGCGTCTTTAGCTGAATTTTCATCATATAAAATTCCAGGTTTTAAACCAACAAGACTTTCTATTTGTTTTCTATCATTACTTGCTATACCTTGAATGTCTATTTTTCCAATGGAAGGTTTTTCTATTACTTTAAAAATTAGTACCCCATTTTTTTCTTCTACTACTATATCTTTAAAATAATTTCTATCAAAAAGGTTTTTAATTGCTGTATCTATACTAGCAGGATCGATTTTTTGTCCTATTTTTAATTTAGAAATCGCAATAGCACTTTCTTTAGAAAGTTGCGATAAGCCTTCAAATTTTATATCTTTAATCGTAGCTGCACATAAAGAACTTGAGAGTGCAAAGAAAACAAACCATTTTTTCATCATTTTACCTAAATTTTTATATACAAAACCGTTATAATACCAAAATATTTTTAACTAATGCTTTTTAAGGAAAATTTATGAAAGTAGGTATAATCGGACTTGGCTTAATAGGTGGATCTTTGGGCCTTAGCTTGAGAGAGAATAAATTAATAGATTTAGTTTGCGGATATGATATAAACAAAGAATTTGAACAAATCGCGCTAGAGCGAAAATTAATAGATAAAATTGTTTCATTTGAAGAGTTAAAAAAATGTGATGTGATTTTTTTAGCTATCCCTGTAAGAGCTATTGTAAAAATTTTAAAAGAATTTCAAGATATTTCTAAAGATTGCACTATCATTGAGCTTGGAAGTACAAAAGAAGAAATTATTAAAAATTTACCATCTGATTTACAAAGTCAATTTATCGCAGCTCACCCTATGGCAGGAACTGAAAATAGCGGTCCAAATGCAGCTATAAAAGACTTGTATAAAAATGCAGTTTGTGTTTTATGTGATGTGCAAAATGCTGATCATATTCATCAAAAAAGGGCTATAGAAATTTTTTCAGATTTAGGAATGAAGCTTGTATTTATGGATAGTATCGCGCATGATCATCATGCTTCTATCATTTCACACTTACCGCATGTGATTAGTTTTTCCTTGGCAAATTTTGTGATGAAAGAAGAAAATAAAAAAAATATAGCCCACCTAGGAGGTCCTTCTTTTAAAGATATGTGTAGAATTGCAAAATCAAACCCTCAAATGTGGAGTGGTATTTTTGAACAAAACAAACAAAATTTATTAAATTCTATTGATTTATTTCAAAAAGAATTACAAGAGTGTAAAAAAATGATAGAAAAATGTGATATAAATGAACTTGAAGCTTGGATTAAAAGTGCAAATAAGTTAAGAGAAATTTTGTAAATTTTTTTATAATTTACCCTTAATTTGCTAAAGCATAATATATTTTTACAAAAATTATACAATGAAAGTGGAGAATATGGTTTTTACGCGTAAAAGATCAAATAAAAAATGGATTTTTCTAGTTTTTTTAATACTTTTAGCCTTTGGGGTTTTTGTGTTAAATACAAAGCTGTTTGAAAAAAATCCTCCATTAATCCAAACAAAATCAGATATTATTTATAGCAATTTAACAGATCCTATATCTATAGAAATAAGCGATGAAAGCGTTTTAAAAGATGTTAAAGTCACACTATTTAAAGCAAATGAATTAAATGGTGAAATGCTTGTTAATGAACATGTTAAAGGTAATAAAAAAAGTGTCCATTTTGATTTAAAACTACCAAAACCAGCTTATAAAGAAAATGTTGATTCTTATAAGCTTGTAATAGAAGCAAGTGATAGTAGTTTTTGGAATTTCTTTTTAGGAAATCAAGCGCTTAAAGAAGTGAAAGTTATCATTGATACCAAAAAACCATTTGTAGAAATTTTAGACAATTCTTATCAAATCGAACAAGGTGGAGTAGGTAGTGTGGTATTTAAAGCAAGTGATGAGAATTTACAAGAAGTTTATATCACAACTGATAAAGACAAAATTTTTAAAGCAACTCCTTATGTGAAAGAAGGATATTATGCTGCGTTGATTCCTTGGGAGGCAACCGATGAGCATTTTAGAGCTTATGTAGTAGCAGTAGATAAAGCAGGTAATGTAAACAAACAAAGAATTAGATATTATTTTACCAATAAAAAATACCGAGTATCTAATATAAAAGTAAGTGATAGATTTTTAGATGGAAAGATTGAATTTTTAGCACAAAAATATGCTCCAAAAGATAGAGAGTTAAGCAGGCTTGAAAAATTTAAATTTGTTAATGAGGACTTAAGAGCTTCTAATGAAGTTATCATTCATGATATTACGAGTAAAGTTCCTGATACCATGATTAATAATTTTAAAGTCAATCTTTTCAAGCCTTTAAAAAATGGCCAAAAAGTAGCTGATTATGCTGATCATAGGTTTTATTCTTATAATAATCAAGCATTTAGTAGCTCTTATCACATGGGGCTTGATTTAGCAAGTGTAAAAGAAGCGCCTATCATTAGCAATAATGATGGTGAAGTGGTATTTGTACAAGAAAATGGAATTTATGGACTAAATATTATTATTTATCATGGTTTTGGGATTTATACTCTTTATGGACATTGCACTAATGTGGATGTAAATGTGGGTGATAGAGTTAGAGCAGGTGATGTTATAGGCACTACAGGCACTACAGGCTTAGCGCTTGGAGATCATGTGCATTTTGGTGTTTTGGTGCAAGGTGTTGAAGTGCGTCCTGAGCAATGGCAAGATGCAAAATGGATAAAAGAAAATATCTATAATGTATTAGAATCAAGCAAAAAAAGAATTTTGAGTGAATAAAAATGAATCAAACAACAATAGCAAAAGAAGTTAAAGGTGTTGGTATAGGTTTGCACAAGGGTGAGCCTATTAGTATAAAATTAGAGCCATTAGAAGCTGGTAGTGGTATAGTGTTTTATAGAAGTGATTTGGGAATTTCTTATGAAGCAAAGCCTGAAAATGTCATCGATACACAAATGGCTACTGTAATAGGCGATCATAGGGGTTATGTTTCTACTATAGAACATTTAATGAGTGCGATTAATGCTTATGGTATTGATAATGTGCGTATAGTTTTAGACGCAAATGAAGCTCCTGTAATGGATGGTAGCAGTATAGGTTTTTGTATGATGCTTGAAGAAGCAGGTATAAAAGAGCTTGATGCGGCAAAAAAAATTTTAGTGATTAAAAAAAGTGTAGAAGTAAAAGAAGGCAATAAATTTGTGCGTTTAAGTCCTACGGATATGCCTATTATAAACTATACAATCGAATTTGATAATCCTATTATAGGCAAACAAAATTATTGTTTTGAATTTAGCAAACAAAACTACATAGAGCAAATAGCAAGAGCAAGAACCTTTGGGTTTTTAAAGGATGTTCAAGCTTTAAGAGCTATGAATTTAGGTCTTGGTGGAAGCCTAGAAAATGCTGTTGTGATTGATGATAATCGTATTTTAAACCCTGAAGGTTTGCGCTTTAAGGATGAATTTGTGCGTCATAAAATTTTAGACGCTATTGGGGATTTAACCTTGCTTGGATGTAGAGTTTTTGGAGATTATACTTCTTATGCAGGTTCACACAAGCTTAATCATCTTTTAACTAAAGAACTTTTAAAAGATCCTAGTATCTATGAAGTGGTAAGCTTAGAAAAAAGCACACATAAGGTTTATGAAAAGGTTTTTGCATAAAAAAGGTTACTTTGCTTTTAAATGCCATAGCAAAACCTTTAATGCTTGGTATTTATGAAAATGATTTATTGTTAAATACCATTGAAAGTGATTTAAAAGTTAGCGAGGTTTTACCAAAAATATTGCAAGAATTACTTTCACAATATGAGTTTGAAAAGCTTATTTATGTACATGGGCCAGGTTCTTACATGGGTATAAAAATTTCTTATGTTTCTTTTGAGACATTAGCCATAGTCAAAAACATTCCTTTAAAAGCAATCAGTGCTTTTGAGTTAAATAACAACACTCCTATATCTGCAAACAAACATTTATGTTTTGTAAAAAAAGACAATGGTGAAATTATTTTAGAGAAGACACAAGCAGGAAGTTTTTTTATGCCTCAAAGTTTAAAAGGTTTAAATTTAAGCAAAGAAAATACACCTTTTTATGTTTTAGATGCAATTAATTAAGGTAAAAAATGAAAATTTTAGTTCCTGCGACAAGTGCAAATTTAGGTCCTGGTTTTGATTGTTTGGGCTTGAGTTTAAAACATTTTAATCAAACTATAGTTGAAAAATCTAAATTTTTTAGTATTAACATACATGGAGAAGGTGAAAATAATATCTATCTTAAAAAAAATAATACTTTTGTTAATATTTTTTATGAAATTTATCAAAGACTTAGCGGTAAAAAAGATAATTTTCGTTTTGTTTTTCAAAATAATATCCCTTTAGCAAGAGGTATGGGAAGTTCTTCTGCTGTAATAATTGGAGCTATTGCTTGTGCTTATGAATTAAGCGGATTTAAAGCAGATAAAAATATCATTTTAAATGAAGCTTTAAAATATGAAAATCATCCAGATAACATAGCTCCAGCAGCTCTTGGAGGTTTTGTGTGTGCATTAAATCACAATCAAAAAGTCTTAGCTATAAAAAAAGAAGTAGATAAAGACTTACAAGCTGTTATAACTATACCAAATGTAGCGATGAATACTCAAAAATCAAGAACAGTTTTAGCTAAAAAAATTAATCTAGAAGATGCTGTTTTTAATCTTTGTCATGCTTCATTTTTAACTGCTTGCTTTTTAGAGAAAAAATATGATTTATTAAAATATGCAAGTTTAGATAAACTTCATCAAAATCAAAGAATGAAACTTTTACCTGAGCTTTTTGAAGTACAAAAATTAGCTTTAGATAATAATGCTCTCATGAGCACGCTTTCAGGCTCAGGTTCGAGTTTTTTCACTCTAGCTTATAAAGATGATGCTAAACAAATCAAAGAAAAAATCAAAAATAAATTTGCTAAATTTAGAGTTGAGCTTTTAGAATTTGACGATGAGGGCTTTAAAATTTGCTAAAAATTCCAAAAAAAAGATATAATTTTGAAAAACCATATACCCATTAGAATGTGCATTGTTTGCAAAGGTCGTTATGAAAAGCAAAGTTTGCATCAATTTCAAATAAAAAATTCTCAAATTATCACTAAAGTGGAATTTGGTAGGAGTTTATATATTTGTAATCCATGTTTTGAAAAAGATGAAAAAACATTGCAAAAGGCTTTTATGAGAGCTTGCAAAGGCAATTTTTATGGCAGTATAAATCAGCAGGATTTAAAGGAGATATTTTTTAATGACAGATGTAAAGATTAGCGAAATCGCTCAAGAGTTAGGATATACTAGTAAAGAAATTATAGAAAAAGCCAATGAAATAGGCTTAGAGGATATAAAATCCCCTAACAAAAAAGTATCTTCTGAAATCGCAGAAGCGATTTATCAATATGTACAATCAGGTGAAATACTAGATGTGGTAAAAAAAGTGGCAAAGCCTAAAAAAGAAAGTGCGACTAAAAAAACTACTACTAAAAAAGAAGAAAGCAAAAAAGAAGAGAAAAAAACTACTAAAAAAGAAACAAAAACTCCTGTTAAAACAACAAATGAAAAGAAAGAAGAAAGTAAAAAAGAAGAAAAGCAACCTGAAAATCCTATTAAAAATGAAGCATTAGAGGAAAAAAAAGAAGAAATTAAATTCGATGAAAAACTAGGCTCTAATTTAAATTTAGCTAAAAGAAGAGGTTTAGTTATCGTTAAAAAGAAAAAAGAAGAAAGCAAAGAAAACCAAATAAACAATGAAGAAAAATCTAATATACAAAATACTCAAGGCTTGAGCCTTAGTATGATTTTTTCAAATTCAGATGAGAATTTAAAAAGAAAGAAAAAAGAAAAGAAAAATCATCCTGCGACAAGTAAAAAAGAAAACACTACTAAAATGGATCTTTTAGGAGATAAAGACTTTGCTGATATTTCTTTAGAAGATGACGATATGGTAGTTTTACCTGATTTTAGTGTAAAAGAAAACAAACCAGCACAACCAGCAAACAAAAAACAACCAAATATCTTAAAGCAATCTTTAAATAACTCTATCAACCCATTTGGCGAGGGTGGTATACAAAGAAGAAGTCGTAAAAAACCACCTAAAAAGGTAGAGAAAAAAGAAAGTGAAGCTATAACAAGTGTAAGCATACCTAAAGAAATTCGTGTGTATGAATTTGCTGAAAAACTTGGTAAAAACACCGGAGAAGTTATCTCTAAACTTTTCATGCTTGGTATGATGACGACTAAAAATGACTTTTTAGATGAGGATGCTATAGAAATTCTTGCTGCTGAATTTGGAGTGGAGATTAATATCATTGATGAGGCTGATGAGTTTGATTATGTAAAAGATTATGATGAAAATCAAACAGAAGAAAATTTAAGCCAAAGAGCCCCGGTTATCACTATCATGGGGCATGTGGATCATGGTAAGACTTCTTTGCTTGATTATATAAGAAAATCACGTATTGCAAGTGGCGAAGCAGGTGGGATCACTCAGCATGTTGGCGCTTATATGGTGGAAAAAAATGGTAGAAAAATCACTTTTATCGATACTCCAGGCCATGAGGCATTTACTGCTATGCGTGCAAGGGGAGCTAGTATAACGGATATTGTTATTATCGTAGTAGCTGCAGATGATGGGGTAAAACCACAAACTAAAGAGGCGATCAATCATGCAAAAGCAGCTAATGTGCCTATCATCATTGCTATTAATAAAATGGATAAAGAAAACGCAAATCCTGACATGGTAAAAACCCAACTAGCAGAAATGGACATCATGCCAGTAGAATGGGGCGGAAGCCATGAATTTGTGCCAGTTTCAGCTAAAAAAGGTGATGGTATAGAGGATTTACTTGAAATTGTATTATTACAAGCTGATATTTTAGAGCTTAAAGCAAATCCAAAAGCCCATGCTAAAGCAAGTATTATAGAATCTTCAGTGCAAAAAGGTAGAGGTCCTGTGGCTACTATCATCGTGCAAAATGGTACTTTAAGAGTAGGAAATACAGTCGTAGCAGGGGAAGCTTATGGTAAAGTGCGTGCTATGAGTGATGATCAAGGCAAAGCTTTAAAAGAAATAGGTCCAGGTGAGTGCGGGGTGATCATAGGTCTTAGTGAAGTAGCCGATGCAGGAGAAACTTTAATAGCTGTAGATAGCGATAAGCAAGCAAGAGAATATGCTAATAAACGCCATGAATACAATCGTCAAAAAGAACTAAGCAAATCCACTAAAGTAAGTATAGATGAGCTTGGTGCAAAAATCAAAGAAGGTAATTTAAAAGCCCTTCCTGTGATCTTAAAAGCAGATGTGCAAGGTTCACTTGAAGCGATTAAGGCTAGTTTAGAAAAACTTAAAAACGATGAGATTAAGGTTAATATCATCCATAGTGGAGTAGGTGGGATTACTCAAAGTGATATAGAGCTTGCAAGTGCGAGTGAAAATTCTATTGTTTTAGGTTTTAATATACGCCCAACTGGTGAGATTAAAGAGCGTGCCAAAGATAAAGGCGTAGAGATAAAAACTTATAATGTTATTTACAATTTGCTTGATGATGTAAAAGCTTTACTAGGTGGTATGATGAGTCCTATTATCTCTGAAGAACAACTTGGTCAAGCTGAAATTCGTCAAGTGATCAGTGTGCCAAAATTAGGCCAAATCGCAGGTTGTATGGTGACAGAAGGCACAATCAATCGTGGCGCGAAAATCAGGCTCATTAGAGATGGGGTTGTGGTATTTGAAGGTAATGTAAGCTCGCTCAAACGCTTTAAAGATGATGTAAGAGAAGTTGCAAAAGGCTATGAATGCGGTGTAGGCATAGAAGGTTGTAATGATATGAGAGTGGGCGATTATATAGAAAGCTACAAAGAAGTTGAGGAACAAGTAAGCCTATGAACCCAGCTGAAATCAAAAAGCTACGCACAGAAAGCATTTTAAAAGAGCTTATACCAGAAGCTTTAGCAAATTTAGACAACGAAGTTTTAAAAAACTTGTGCGTAGTGGATGTAGAGTGTAAAAAAGGCAGATATGATGCTTTTGTGTATTTAGATAAAATGTTTTTTAATACCCAAGAGCAAGAAATCATACTCAATCAACTTAAAAAAGCCGCCCGTGCTTTGCAAAATTACTGCATGAGTGAGCAAGGGTGGTATAGATGTCCGAATTTTCACTTTAAATTTGATGATAGATTAGAGTATCAAAATCATATGGATGCTTTATTTGAAAAAATCAAAAAGGAACAAAATGAATCTTGAAGCACTTTGTAAAGAAGCAGGACTTAGCTTTTATGATGATGAGCTAACAAGTGAAAATAGTAGAAAGATTTATAGAATTTATGTGCAAAAAGAAGGTGGAGTAAATCTTGATGATTGTGCTAGGCTTAGTGAGATTTTATCGCCTATTTTTGATGTAGAGCCACCTGTGAGTGGGGAGTATTTTTTAGAAGTATCAAGCTGTGGGCTTGAAAGAAAACTTAGTAAAATCGAGCATTTTGCAAAAAGCATTAATGAACTTGTAAAAGTCACCACTAGTGAAAAAGAAAAAATCGAAGCAAAAATCATCGCTGTAAATGATAAAAATATCACTTTAGAAAATTTAGAAACTCAAGAAAAGACTACTATAAATTTTAGTGACATAAAAAAAGCTAAAACCTTCATACAATGGTAAAAAATTTAGAATTCTAAATTTTTACCTATCTTTTATATAATTAAAGTTTAATATAAAGTAAAAATATATATAATATAGTTAGATCCATTTTATAATATTGGATAATAGTTTTAAAAACTATTAAAAATAAAGGATATGTTATGATTGCATTGCCATCTGATGATAAAAATAAGTTTAAAAAGTATTTAGTAGACTTTTTTCATAACGCTTATGGCGGTACTAAGTTATCTTCTAAGGACGAAATAATTAATTTTGATTTTCTAAAAAACTATGGTTTTTATGTAAAATTAAGTTATGGACAAGGAACTGTATCTAAAATTCCTTGGATTATATTTGTAAGAATGGATACGCAAGAGTATAAGGCATCTTATGGTGTTTATGTGTATTGCGGCATAAAGCGAGAAAATGGAGAAATCATAGTTTGTATCGGAGAGAGCGAGGATGTAATAATTAACTATACTGCAAAAAATAAAGTTGACGAATATAATACAAAGTTCAATAATGTGGCTTTTAATTATCTAAATTTAAATAATGATATTGAAGTGATTGTTGATAAAATCATAGAAAATATGCAATGGTTTGCAAAGTTGCCATTAAATGAAATTCAAGATAGAAATGCTTTATCTATAAGCAATAATAAAGAAATAAGAAATAATGGAAATGAAATATTAAGTAAAAAAGAAAATCAAAATCCGCCTTTAAATCAAATTCTTTATGGACCTCCAGGGACAGGAAAAACTTATCATACGATAGATAAAGCTTTAGAGATTATATCAAATGAAGAAAAAATACAAATTCCAAGCGAAGATGATAGGGTAAATAGAAAAAAATTATTTGATGAGTATGTAGAAAAAGGGCAAATAGTTTTTACTACTTTCCATCAAAGCTATGGGTATGAAGAATTTATAGAAGGTATAAAACCTCGCATAGATAGAGAAAATTCTAAGGAAGTAGAATACGAAATAAAAGATGGAATTTTTAAAGAACTTTGTAAAAAAGCTTTGGATAAAAAAAGAAAAATTATAAATAATGAAGATATATCTATTGATAAAAATTCAAAAGTTTGGAAAATTTCTTTAGGAGCTAATGCTTCATTAAGAGATGAGTGTTTTGAAAAAAATAAAATTTGTATAGGTTGGAATGATATTCCAAAAAATAAAGATGAGCGTTTTTTAAATTTAGGTTCAAATAATAAAAATAGTATAATAAGTTTTGTGGATTATATGCAAATAGGGGATTTGGTATGTGTTTTTAATACTTCAACAACTATAAAAGGTATTGGAGTTATTACAAGCGATGTTAAATATAATGAAGATGAAGAATATCAAACATATAGAGAAGTTAGTTGGATTTCTCAAGATGATGAAATAAACATTCTTGATTTAAATAGTGATAAAATTTTAGTACAAAAAACTGTTTATGGGTTATATAGAATTAGCCCTAATGATTTATTAGAAAAGATAAAGTCAAGCAATCTTAATGAGGCGAAAGATAATCTTAATGATTTAAAGATTGTAGAAGATAATACAAAAAAGAATTTTATAATCATCATAGATGAGATTAATCGTGGTAATGTAAGTAAAATTTTTGGTGAGCTTATAACCTTGATAGAACCTAGTAAAAGGATAGGTGAAAAAGAAGAGTTGAGAGCAAGATTGCCTTATAGCGGTGAAGAATTTGGAGTGCCTAAGAATGTTTATATCATAGGTACTATGAATACAGCCGATAGAAGTATAACTTCACTTGATACAGCTTTGCGAAGACGCTTTGAATTTATCGAGATGATGCCTAAACCTAATTTGCTTTATAATATATTTGTGTGTAAAAATGTTGAAAATCCAAATAAAGATGAAGATTATTTGGGTGATGATCGTAAAACAGAAGGCGATGCAGAAATACTTCAAAAAATCTTGATAAGTATAAACAAGAGAATTGAGTTTTTATTAGATAGAGAAAAAACAATAGGACATGCATTTTTTATAAGTGAAGCTGTTAAATTTGATAAAAATAATTGGATCAAACCAGGTAAATATAAAGAAGATTGGTATGTTTTGAGTATTTCAAAATTAAAAAGTATTTTTCAAAATAAAATTATCCCGCTATTGCAAGAGTATTTTTACAATGATTATGCTTTGATAAATGCAGTTTTAAATGATAATGGTATGATTTTTGAAGATAAAAAAGATGATAAATATCTTCAAAAAAAGAATTTATATAATGTTGATAATGAGAGAAATATTTATACTATCGCTCCATTTGATGATGAAATTTGGAACGATATAAAAACATATCAAGCAATATATGATGATAAAATAACAAATAAAACAAAAAACGAAAATGAATAACACCTTTTCTATCATCGAATACCAAGATTTTTCTAAAGAAGATTTAAAAGAAATTTTCAAAGAAAAAGCTGAAATATTTTATAAAGAGCTAGAAGACTTCGCAAAAAATAATGAAAGTCTTCTAGGCTTTAAAAGTAAAAACGCCTTAAAAGCTAAAAATTATGTCGGCATTATACAGACTAAAAGCGGTGTTTTAGAAATTTTGCCAAAATGCACAAATTTGGATAGCTATAAAGAAAAAAAAGATAAATCTTTGAAAGTTTCAAAGAGCAAGTTAAATTATGCCTATACAATAAGCAATGGTAATAAATTATATACTAATTTTAGCTATTTTCAAGAATATAAAATTGTGAAAAACATTAAAATAAAAAAATGGTATAGTATAAAAGAGATAAATTTCAACCCCAAAAATCTTTTAATTAACATGCTAACAACCTTAAAAAATTTCCCTTTTAAAAAATCTCAAATTTCATCTTTACAAATTGCTAAAATGCCTTTGTTTGAAGTATTTATCACGATGTTTTTAGATGAATTTGATAGTGTGTATAAAAAAGGTTTGATGAGATCTTATGTAAGTAGCGAAGAAAACAGAACTTTTTTAAAAGGAAAATTACTTTTTAACGAGCATATAAAATCAAATTTAATACACAAAGAAAGATTTTTCACAAGTAGTGATGAATTTGTTTTAGACATAGCGCCAAATCGCTTGATAAAATCAACCCTAAATTTTTTAAAATCCAAAACAAGCTTGAATAAATTTAAAATCATCAAAGCTATGCAAATGCTTGATGAGGTAGAATTTTCTATAAATTATGAAAAAGATTTTAACTTTAAAATTTCAAGACATTTTGATTATTATGAAAATATACTTTCTTGGTGTAAGATATTTTTACAAAATAAAACTTTTGCTCAATATAAAGGCAAAAACGAAGCCTTTGCTTTACTTTTTCCTATGGAAAAACTTTTTGAAAACTATGTAGCTTATATGTTTAAACTTGCTAATCCTAGTGAAAATGTAAAAACTCAAAGCAGTGGAAAGTATTTAATCTCAAAAAATGATGAAAAGTGTTTTATGTTAAAGCCTGATTTATATATAGAAAATAAAATGATCTTAGATACTAAATGGAAAATTCCAGATGATAATGAAGATGAGAAAAAGCATGGCATATCGCAAAGCGATTTGTATCAAATGTTTGCTTATACAAATAAATACGAGATAAAGGAAATTTATCTTATTTATCCTCTATGTGAGAGAACTTTTAACTTAAGAGAGAAGTTAAAAACTAAAGATATTAAGTTTTTAGCACAAGGTTTTTTAAAAGCTTGCGATGAACATGTAAAGCTTAAGGTATTTTTTGCACCTTTACCTTTTTAGGAAGTAACATGAATCATGAATTTTATATGAATTTAGCCATAGATGAAGCTTGGAAATATCAGCTTTTAACCTACCCAAATCCAACTGTAGGCTGTGTGATCTTAGATAAAAATGGTAAAATTTTAAGCATAGAAGCACACAAAGAAGCAGGTAAGGCTCATGCAGAACTTGAAGCAGTAAGCAAAGCCTTGAAAGTGCTTAATCCAAATTTAGATTTACCCCAAAATGCAAACGATTTGCATGAGTTTATTTGTCAAAATCATCAGGGGTTGTTAAAAGGTGCTAGTACTTATGTGAGCTTAGAGCCTTGTAATCATCAGGGTAAAACCCCACCTTGTGCGAAACTTTTTAGCACGCTTGGCTTTAGCGAAGTTTTTATCGCCACTAAAGATGAGCATAAACTCGCAAGTGGTGGAGCAGAGTTTTTAAAAGATCAAAGCATAAAAGTTCACATGGGAATTTGTGAACAAAGAGCTAAAGAGCTTTTAAAGCCTTTTTTAAAATGGCAAAAATCAAGTTTTAAATTTTTTAAACTAGCCCTTTCTTTGAATGGTTCTGCTTATGGTAAAATCGTAAGTTCTAAAGCAAGTAGAACCTATGCCCATACATTGCGTTCAAAGCTTGATTTGCTTGTAGTGGGTGGAGAAACTATAAGACATGATAGGCCTATTTTGGATGCAAGGTTAGCTCAAACTAAAGCGCCAAATTTATGCATACTAAGCCATCAAAATTTAGAAAGTTTTGATCCAAACATTCCTTTATTTAACGTAGCTGAAAGAGAAATTTTTACAAGCATTCCTAGCAAAGCAAAGCTCATCATGTATGAGGGTGGGGAGAATTTTTTAAAAGCCTTTAAAGATGAGTTAGATATGCTTTTGATTTTTTCAAGCTCGAATTTAAATACTCTTGAAAATGTTAAGTTAGATTTAAAGCTAAAGCCTTTATATAAAGGCTTTTTAGAAAATGATACTTATGGATTTTATGAGATTATTAAATCTTAGTAGATTTTTTGTGAGCTTACTTGTGTGAAAAATTGTGTCAAAGTGTTAGCAAAAAAGCTAGCACTTTGCTCTTCTAATCGTTTTAAAAACTTATCTATGGCATCTTCTTTTTGCCAGATAGGGTTTTGTACTTTAGCTAGTTTTTCTACTTCTTTTTTGGCTTGCTCGTAATTGCCTATTTTATCAATGAGTTTTAATTTTAAAGCCTCATTAGCTAAAAATACTTTCGCATCAGCCCATGAGCTTGTTTGGTTTAAGTCTAGCTTGCGATTTTTAGCGACAAATTGTGTGAAAAGTTCATAGCTTTGATTGGCTAAATTTTGCAAAAAGTCTTTTTCATCTTCGCTCCATTTACGCATGAAAGTTCCTGCTTCTTTATAACTTCCTGCTTTGATAGTTTGCTCATTTATGCCAAGTTTTTGTGCAAGATTGCTTACTTCAAAGCCTTGCATGATTACCCCAATAGATCCTACAAAGCTAGCAGGATTAGCGATGATCATATCAGCTCCTACTGCACTTAAGTAGCTTCCACTTGCTATAGTTCCACCTGCATAGACTACCACAGGCTTTTTAGCTTTAAGATCTTGTATAGCTAAAGCTATTTCCATGCTTGGTGCAAAAGCTCCCCCAGGGCTATCTATAAAAAGCAAAACTCCTTTTATAGCTTTATCGTCTTTGGCTTTGTAAATTTGTTCTAAAAGATTGCTCGCATCGCTAATTTCGCCTTTAAGATTAATTTGAGCTAGGTTTGCATTAGAAAGTTTGGCATTATCCCCGCTTGGAGTAAGGATTAAAAACACGATAAATAAAAACACAAAGGTTTTAAAATAAGTGTTGATATAAGAAATGGTTTTTCCAATTCCTTTAAAAAATGATTTTATAATCTGCATTCTTTTCCTTTTTAAGTTGTTTAATCAAAAATTAAATCCAAAATTTGACACCAAATTAACATTATATTGATTTTTATAAATTTCATTTAATAATTTTATATCAAAAAAGAATGTTTTATTTGGTTTGAAATTTAGTCCAAGGTTAATGTTGAGTAAGTTAGTATCTAAATCATAGTATTGTTTAAATTTTTGATTTTTAAAATCAATAAAATTTGCATTGTTGCCTATCTTTTTTCCTGTTAATCTTTTTTCATACAATATAGAACCTGTTATAGTATTTTTATTTTCATCTAAATTTGGTAATACATAAGAAGAAGTAATCCCTAAAACTAAAGATGTGCTGTTGTGTTTTATGCTATCGTAAGATTTTGAAAAAATTCCACCGCTTTCACTAAATGCATTTTGTTGAAAATAATTGTAATTAAAATATATCAAAGGAGTTAAATTTAAATTTTTATTATAACTAAATTCTTTTGCTACACCTAATTGGGTAGAAGTTATCAATCCATTATATGTTCCTTTTAAAGTATCTGAATTTAGTATATATCTTTGCATGTTGCTTGAGTATAATCCTATGCCAATACCGCTTAAAATTTTAAAATTTTCTAAATTCAAAATATAATTGCTTGATAAATTTGCGTTTTTTGTTTTGATATTAGATGTTGAAAAATCAACATTAGAATATGAAGTACTTAAATGCGTTGCGAACATTGAAGAATTAATTTCTTTTCCTACGCTAAGATTGAGTCCATAGGAGCTTCCATGAAAATCATTACCATATATTTTTTTAAAACTAGGTCCCATTTGGAAGATATATGTTTGATTATCATAAAAATTAAAATTGGCTACATCACTTTGATATAATAAATTTGTCGGATAAGTATTACTAGCTAATCTAATATCCTCCATAGGTGTATTTATGAAAGTTGGATTAAGAGTCGAGAGCATGTTATTTTGTCCGAAATTACTGTAGGTGTTTAATAATTGGATTGAATTGGATAAATAATCATTTGATTCCAAGCTTTTTAGACTACTTTGAACGATTTTTTTATCTGCATTATCTAGTAAAATAAAATAATTTTTATAGTTTTCATTTAAGTTATCCATCATTCTAATGCTTCTTAATGCTTGTCCTATAGTGCTATTTTGAGTATTATACGCATTGTTTTTTATAATAGGCTTGACTATTATTTGAGAGTTATCATGTTCAGGTTTTGGTTCAGGTTTTGGTTCAGGTTTTGGTTCAGGTTTTGGTT
>NZ_JAKMSF010000001.1:0-235121 GCF_025772505.1 Campylobacter sp. CNRCH_2016_3089 | reverse complement strand
TAACCCCCCCTCCACCCTCAGTTAAGCCAAAAAATTTGTCTTTAGAGCGACATCTATTATCTTTTTTATTAAAGATAAAAATTTATCCTCTATAAGAACCATCATATTCCCAACCATTATTATTTTCATCATTAATACCAACTTGAGCATCATCATCTTCGATATGGCTAGCACCTTCTATGCAAGGAAACGGAGAACATTGATACTTATTATCTGTTAAAACACATTCTCTTTCTTCGTTAAATGGACATACTTTCCTACTTTTAACACAATTGTTTGCAGGTGGTATTGAAGAATTACAAGTATCATTAAAACCATCATTGTTAGAATCTATCGCTAGATTATCTAAGCTTTTGGAATGGTAATTTCAATAAACGATATGTTGTCACAACATATACTAGAAATCCAAAAGAAAGTAGTATATTGTGAAACTCAAAAAATTAGCAGATAAAATCACTGATTCAACTCCTTGATTTTTTCTATATTGATCTCACATTGCTTATAGTGGTAAAAAAGCTCACTATAAGCTTTTAATATATCTTTTTCATCTTGCACTATAGGTTTATGCGCTCTATCAAATTCTAAAAGCTCATTTGGTATTTGCACTTTTTGAATTTGTATTTTGGTTAATACTTGTGTTTTGCTCCCACAGCCTATCAAGCATAGCATTAAAAAGCTTAGTGGTATTAGTTTCATTGCTTTTGGATATATAGTTTTTAACATCATTAACCCTTGTTTTGATTTGATTTTTTTGAGTATTTGCATGAAAGAGTGCTTTTAGCTCTTGTTCGTGTCTTATTTTAAGCTCCTGAGTAATCCTTGTGAGTTCATTGTTTACACCCAAAGCTAAATTTAAATCACTTTGACTTTTTTCTAATTTTGCATTTGTACTATCTAGCTTAAGATATAAGAATACATTAAGCATAAGCATTAATGCTAAAGCAATATAAAGCTTTGTATTGTTAAATAAAAATGACATATTATTTGTAGTTTAAAGTAGGTTTTGTATAATACTTTCAAGGGTTAGCCGTAGGTCTGACCCCCTATGGCTTAATCTAACCCTAGAAAGTAGGTGATTAAATTTGAGCTATATAATCCACATAATCTTTATAATTATACTACTAAGTATGATTATAGTCAAGGCTTATTAACCTTATCCCCTTTTTTTAGGGGGATTATGTGGTAACCTACTCTAAGCTTACTCCTTTCTAAAATTTGTTTGTAATTTCTAATTTTATATTTGATAAATCTTGTTGATATAGCAAATCATATATTTTTTTACAAGCTTGTCTGCTTTGACCTATACTTTCATCACTCTTAATTAAACCTAGTAAAAACAATCTTTTGTATTCTAATAATTATATATTTATCATCTTTTACTCTCAAATATTATTTTCTAAATAAACTTTCATTTCCAAACTATAAGTCTTGCAGCGTTTATAAACTAGACTTTATTTGTTTATAAAGCAATTGTTGTTAATATTTTAAAAAATTTAGAGAAAAATCATGAAAGATCTTAAAAAATACATTGCAAATTCCAAACTAACACGCCTTGAAGTTTTATATGAAAAATTAGTAAAGTCTGAAAATGGCATAACTATAAAAGAACTAGCCCAAGAACTCAATGTAAGCGCTAAAACCATAAAAAGAGACATGCAAGGGGTTTTTGAGCCTATGGGGCTTATTAAAAATGGAAGAAAATGGCGTATCGATACAAGCAAAGACATTCAAGAGCAAGATGATGAAAAAATAATCCTTGAAGTGCTTGATACCATGGCAAAAAGTGCTGGAAATAGCTTTTATGCTAAGGCTCATCCCCTACTTTCTAAACTTTCTCAAAATATCTCTAACCCTATCCATACTAGCCTAGATGCAGAAAAGCTAGAAGAAAAAGATTTAAGCAATTTTCAAATTCTTGAACAAGCCATCAACACCAAAACACAAATTGTCTTTAAATATGAAAATAAACTTTTCCAAGTAAAACCTTTAAAACTAGCTTTTTTTAGTGGATTTTGGTATTTACTTGTTTTTGATATGAAAAAACGTGATATTTTCAAAAAATTTTATTTAAAAAATATCCAAAACATCACCCTAACCCAAGAACATTTTCAAACCGATGAGAGTTTAGAAGTAAAACTTCAAAGAGTAAATTCTATATGGTTTAGTCTTGATAAGCCTTTTACGGTAAGGCTTTTAGTAGAAGAACCTGTGCGAAAATACTTTGAAAGAAAGCCTCTAAATTCACAAATCATCACCGGCAAAGACAAAGATGGCTCCATAGAAATAGAGCTTGAGATAACTCATGAAATGGAAATTTTACCTTTAGTGTATTATTACATACCTTATGTAAAGGTTTTAGAACCTGATTTCATAGCAAATAAAGTCAAAGAAGTAATTAGAGAATACCTTGATCAAATAAGCAAATGATTGCTTATTTGTTTGGTTTTAATTCATTGTTTATCTTTTTTAAAGCGCTTTTTATAGTTTCTTTATTTAAAAACTCTTCTAAAATTTTGGAAAATTCTGTCATCCAATTGCCATGATTATTTATTAGCCAATACGCAAAAGCATATTTTTCTTTAAAGTTAAAATTTTCAAATACATCATAGTAATAATGATCACCACTTCTGCGGATATTGTCATTTCTTATATTTGAGTTTTGAAAGAATTCTTTATATTTTTCATCCTCTTCATTACAATTAATTTTAAAAGTCAATCCAAAATTATCATAATCACCTTTTCCAAAAAAAACACCCACACTAGGCCACACATCATTATCATCTTCATAAATTTTTGGATAAAAATCAAACCAATCGTAATTAACTCTTTTCTCATCAAGCTTATATCCAAACCATTTTTCATCACATATAGTTCGTTCTTTTTCAAATTCTTTTTCAAGCTCATTAAAAAAATCATTTACTAATTCTTCACAAATTTCATCCCATTTCTCTCTTACTATTTCTTTTGCTTTTTTATATTTATCATTATCCACATCTTTGAAATCACTTTTATTTTTAGTATATCTATGCAAAGTCTTAGTATTTTTTAAATTTTCTTTACTTTCTTTTAGAAAATTTAATACATAATCCCTAGCTACATATTCATCTGTTACATACCATTCTAAAATGTTTTTATATTGATTTAAAGTAAAAATCACATTTTGCATATCATTTTTAAATTTTTTATCAATTTCATTGTTTTTAACTTTATTCTCACACACACCTATACAAGCATTAATCCACTCTTTTATCCATTTATAATCCATTTTTAGATAAAAACTCATTTTTTTATCATAGCTATCATATATAAGATCATTATTTATTTTAAACCCATTTCTTGTGCCTAGGCTATATTTGCTAGGCTCGGTATCTTCATTTTTATGCAAATAAATAGTAAGTATATTTTCATGAAAATCATCTATGTTTTTACCTTTTTCTCTTATGTATTTTATGTAGTCTTTGAGTTGATTTGGCTGATCTTTTGCATAAAGTTTATTTTCTATGATGATATATCTTTTATCTTTTAAACTTATAAGTATATCGATCCTTCTATTATCTTTTACACAAGCTTCTGTTTCTACTCTTTCTATGTCATGAGCTGTAAGATTTTTAAATTTACCAGCCTTTGTATATCTTCCAAGCTTTTTTAAAAACTCATTTGCAAAAAACTCTTGATAATGATCACCATGTGGATCTATCAAATAAGCTATAAATTTAGAATGATAATTTTCTTTATACTCAACTCCCAAAGCTTCAAAAATATTTATATCACTCATGCCTTTTTTGGTATTTTCTTCAAATTTATCATTAACACTTAATAATTCTTCAATAAAATTTTTCATTCACAATGCCTTTAAAATAATTTTCACAATTATACTACAAAAATATAGACTACCATTGTCTGCTTTTTTTAGATATGATTTTTCAAATCATTTAAAAAGGATAAAAATGCTTCAAACCATGAAACACATCCTAACTCACACCGATGAGACTTTACTTGCAAAGAAATTTGGTTATAACAATGTAGAAAAATTTACCAAAACAAAAACTTTGTTTTTAGAATGCGAAAGCATACAAGAATGGCTTTTAAAAGGACACTATGATATGGTAAATTCCTCTTTAGAATTTATACAAAAATTTGATTTTATTTTAGATAAAGAAATTTTGAATTTAATTTTAGAACAAAGTATTTTACTAAAAGATAAACACACAAAATTACAAGAAGCAAAAGCCATCATAAAAACAAATTTTAAACGCAAAAGCGAGCCTTTACATACTTTGATGTTTTTATCTCACTTACGCGTGCTTAAATTTCCTATTAGTAATGATATGCTCTATCTTGATAAAACACAAATCATGCAAAAGCTCAAAGAACTAGCTATAAAGCATTATGAAAATTTACAAGGCAAATTAAAACTTTGGGGAGATATCTTACAATATGACATTATTTATGATGATGAGTTGTTAGTTTTAAGCATGCAAAAGAGTGATGAATGATAGCCATTTCTACACTTTTATCATCAAAACATAAAAGAATTTATCAAAATCTTGTGCAAAATTTACTAAATTTAACATCGCTTTTAAAGAAATACCAAGTAATGATATATGGTTAAGAGATTTCATGCCTTTAGTGTATGAAAATACGGCGACAAGCTATATTTATGATCCTGATTATCTTAGAAATTATCCGCATTTAAAAACCACTATAAAACCTCTAAAAAATCACTTAAATTTAATCCTTGATGGAGGTAATTTCATAAGAAAACATGATGTTGCCTTTATGTGTGAGAAAATTTTTAGCCAAAATCCAACACTTAGCAAGGAAAGCATTATCCATACTTTTAAACAAAGCCTAAATTTAAAACACATAGTCTTTTTACCAAGACTAGCTTATGATAGATACACACATAGTGATGATATTAATAATTTTTCATAACTAGACAACTAAAGTCTAGTTATTTTGTTTATAATTGCATTATATTATATCTTAGTTTAAAGGTTTATAATGCAATCAAATACTTCTACTCTTACTCACATTGCGGATTTTGATTATTACTCACATAATGTAAAAGTCATCTCACTACACGCACAAATGCTCTCAAACAGCAAACAAATCAAAAAAGATTTTTACAGCGAATTTGAAGATACACTAGAAAAAGATAGTAAAATCCCTAGTTTTATCTACAAACAATACTCCAAATTTATCTATCCTAGCTTTTTAAAGAAAAATCTAAGTTATCTTAAAAAATACTTAAATTTTACTCAAGCAGAATGTGATGTGTTTGCATTTTTTTACTATGCAAACAAAGGTAGATTTGCTTTACACCAAGGTTATAGCACTGCTTTAGGCAAAAAAATCATAGAAAAAATTTTCAACCACACTTCAAAAGATGTCAATAAAGCCTTAAGTGATGATTCTATGCTTTTTAAACTAGATGCCTTGTGCTATTATGATAGTGATGCCTTTGGTATAGATGTAAATAATTTTGAAAGCATTTTCACTCAAGATATTAGCAAAACTACACTTATGGGTGAGTTTTCTTATTTTTTACCTAAAACTAGACTAAATTTGAATGATTTTGACTATATACAAGAAGAATTAAATACTATCATTACTTTTTTAAAAAAACGCCAAAAGGGGAATATTTTTATATATGGAAAAGCAGGTGTGGGCAAAAACAAGCTTAGCGCACTCATAGCTAAAGAGCTTGGAAAAGAAGCATTGTGCGTTAAAGATTGTGAAAATGATAAAAAATCAAGTAGAATTTCAAATTTTTACGCACTTAAAAAGATACTCAATCCAAAAAAGCAAATAATAGTCTTTGATGAGTGTGAAGATAGCCTTTGCTATGATTCTTTAAAAGAGAAATTAAAAATCAACAAAATCTTAGATGAAGAAAATGGCGTTTGTGTATTTTTATCAAATTCCAAAGACATGGATGAGGCGTATTTGAGGCGTTTTGATGTGATTTTAGAGCTTGAAAGTATGCCTAAAGAAAAGAAAATTCAAAATATAAAAAAGCTATTCAACAAGAAAAATATAAAAATAGATGAAGCCATTATAGAAAATATAGCTTCTCATCCTGAACTTTCTCAAGGGGTTATTTTAAAATGTGCAAATAATGCTAAGATCTTTAAAAGCAAAAGCCAAGAAGTATTTGTAAGATTGATCAATGAAAATTTAAAAGCAAGATCACTTCAGGGCATTTCAATGCCAAAAAAAGACAAAAAATACGATTTAAGCTTGATAGAATGTGATTTAAATTTACAAGAACTAATAAACAATATCGATAAAAATTCAAGTTTGAGAATTTTAAGCTATGGCATAGCAGGCAGTGGAAAAAGCGAGTTTGGCAAAGAACTAGCCAATGTTTTAAATAAAACTTTACATTCTTATAAACTTAGTGATATTTTAGATCCTTTTGTGGGCAATAATGAAAAAAATATCGCAAACATTTTCAAAAAAGCTTCTAATGATAATGCTATCTTACAGCTTGATGAAATCGATGCGTTAATTTATAGTAGAGATGAAGCAAATAAAAGCTGGGAAAAAAGCTTAGTCAATGAAATGCTTATGCAAATGGAAAATTTTGAAGGCATTTTCATAGTTTCAACAAATTACCTACAAAGCCTTGATAAAGCTAGTATAAGAAGATTTGATCTAAAGATAGAATTTCAAGCATTAAAGCAAGAAAAGCTTTTAAAGGCTTTTGAATTTTTTGCCAAAGAATTAAATTTAAGCTTTGATAAAAAGCAAATTACAAAAAGACTCTTAAGACTTCAAAACATTTGTTTGGGTGATTTTGCGCTAATTCTTAGACAAAATAAAATTTTTAAAATCAAAAACGCCGATGAGTTTTTAGAAAAATTAGAAAAAGAATCAAAACTCAAATCAGATGATGAAAAAATCAACATGGGATTTTTATAAAAAGGATAAAACTATGAACATAACACTTCAAGGAACAATACACAAAAGCTTTGTGTTTGGATTTAATGATATAAAAGCAAAAGAACACATTAAAGTATTATATGAAACAAACAATGATGAGTTTAATTTCCAAACACAAATTCAAAACACAGAAAATATACAACTACTAAGCCAAAGTTATCATTTAGAAAATGGATATTTTTTAGATGAAAATACTCAAAGCAAACTTTTGTCTTTTGAAAATTTTTTAAGTCAAAATTATGCGGATTTTAAACATTTTTGTGTTGTTGATTTTATAAAACATAATGCAAAAATACACTATAAATTAAAAAAAACAAACACAAAAAGCAAACTCTATCATCTTGCAAGTGCATATGCCTTTCCTAAAAATGGCTGGATAGATAAAAAAGTGCTAAATATCAACGACATCTCACCTTATCAAAACATACTTATAGAAGGGTTATTTTATATTAAAGAGCAAGAATTGCTAGAAATTATAAAACAAAATGAAAATTTGATAAGAAATAATTTTTATTTAAAAGATTATGATTTTTCAAAAGGTTTAAAAAAACTTTTAGATGTGAGTTTGGATATTTTATTTGCTAATATTAGCACGAAAAATTTTAAACCCTATAAACTAGAAATAAACTCTATCGCTCACGAGGATATAGAAAGAAAGATTTCTTTTACTAAGCTACTAAAATGATTGTTTTAGTAGCTCTTTGATCCTTTCTATAAATTGCGTTTCTTTTTGGATAATATACTCAAGAGTGATTTCTTTATCTTGACTATCTTCAAGAAAAATTCCATCAACTATAAATTTATACTCATCTGAAAGGATAGAATTTTCACTATGGCATTTTGCTTTTTCAAATTCTTGCATAGGATATAAAAGTCCACCTAAAAGCACCTTGCCTATCTTTTGATAATACCCCATATAAGTATGAATTTGAAACAAATCATTTCTGTCTAAATCTCCCATGCCATTTTGGCTTCTACCTTCCATTTTCATTCTTTTATATTTAGTATCAAAAACCATGTATGTATCATCTTTAGACAAAACAATATCAGGTATTATATAGCGTTTATAAAAGCTATTTTTATAAATTTCAAGCTTTGGAGAATCAACCATATATTCTTCAAAATTATTTCTTAAAAGCTTACTTATATAAATTTCAAAAAGCTCTGCTATATTAACGATAAAACCATAACTTTTTTGATCATTTTTATTTTTACTAGTAAAATTTTGACTTTCTATGATCATTTTTGCGTATTTTAAAAGCTCTTTGTAGTTTTGATAGTTTTGATTTCTCAAGGCTTTGCTAGAAAAGGCTTTATTTAAACTTTCTTTTATAAAACAATGCTCGCTTTTATTTTGCACTAAATAGGTTTTTATATGCTTTACATTTTTTAAAAAGCCTGAATTTTTCTTTTCTATGACTTCTAATGCTTTATATAATACATTAATAATATGCACATCTTCTATTTGCTCTCTTGTTTTTGTAGCAACCTTTGCTTTTAAAGGGATATTGTGTTTTATAAATTCAACCATATCGATATTTCCCTTAAAGCGCAAATCGTTGTATTTTTTACTTTGATAATTTTTAGGCAAACCTATCAAAAAACTTTTTTCAAGTTTTTGCACAAAGATATAAAAAAGTATAAACTCACTTATATTGCTTTCCTTTTTTACATCTTGATAAATACTCACATCATCAACAAATACATCATTAGCATAATTTAGCATTCTTTCTAAAAACTTCTTGCCAAACCTGGAATTTATCTCAATTTCCAAACCATTATAAGAAATTTTTCCTATATAATTTCCACTAGCAATTTGCCTTTTATTTTCATCAATCGTTCGCAATGAAATGATAGGATTTTTAGCATTTTTACTTAAAATTTTTTCATCATCATTAAAAAAAGAAAAGAAATTTCCATTTTTTATAAAATCTTCAAAATACAAATCAAAATCTTGTATTCTTGAAGATTTTTGCTCTATTTCTATAAAGCTATTATCATTTATTTTTATCATCGTTTTTTTCTATAACAAAAAGTTTTTTTAAATCATCCAAGTGTGTTTGTATTTCTTTTTCATTATATTCGCTTCTTAAATACTCTTTTAAAAGCGCTTCAAAGCGGTTGCTAAAAAGTTTTTTCATATCACTATCTTTAATCTCATCATTTTTAAATTCAATTTTGAGAAAATAAGAATGCCCAAGTTGATATTTTTCACCTATATCTTTACTAATTTTATCGTTTAATTTTTTACAAGCTTGTGCGTATTCTTCAATATTATTTGCATAAATTTCATCTCTTATTACATCATAATCACACTCCATTTCTTGCCATATAAAGCGTCTTCTAAGTGCTAAATCAAAACTATCTATGCTTTTATCTAAATCATTCATAGTTCCTAGTAAAAAAATATTTTCAGGCACATAAAAATCCTCATCATCTCTCATAGAGGCATATTGTGTTTTTATCTTACCTTTTTCTCCTCTATACTCAAGCGCATAAAGTAATTCTCCAAAAACCCTAGATAATTCCGCACGGTTAATCTCATCAGCTATGAAAAAATACCCATGATCACTTAGAGCTTCATTAAAATTTCCTTTTTCGAGTTTTTCCAAAAATCCTTTTTCTTCTTCTTTTGCTTTATCACAAAATTCTCTAAAAATTCCATTTTTAAGCTCAAGTTTTAATTGTCCATTTTCAATCCCTGCAGGTTTAATACCTTCTATAAAATCCTCATAAGAAAAACTTGGGTGAAATTGAGTAATGAGCATTTGATTTTCATTTTTAATGATATTTTTTACATTATTTACTATAGTGTAGGTTTTTCCAGTTCCAGGAATTCCATGAAAAATGATGTTTTTATGCGTTTTTAAAAGCTTTTTAAAGCCTTCTAAATCATTGCTTTTTATATCTGCTTTGCCACATAAATTTGCAAAATCATAAGCTGCTTTGTAAAGTTTATAATACGCACTTTGATCTAAATCATTTTCAGCTAATTTTTCTTTTGCAATCAAAGCCAAATCAGATTTTTTTATCTTATCAATCAAATTTAAAAATTGATCTAAAATATAGTATTTTGGAAGATTATATGAATTTTCATTTATTTTAAGTTCATCCAAAACAAAGTTAAAGTATATTTCTTCATTTCTAGTTTTAGTTGTCTCTTTTTTTATATCTTCAAGCTTCTTTTTTGAATCTTCATTTAGCATTTCAAAGATATATTTAGCCATATTTATCATAGCATCATTTGCAAGTGGAAATTTATCATTACTTTCTAAGTTAAATTGTAAAAAATATGCTAGTTCTCTAGCAGTAGCACTCATACCTTCTACTTTACTAAGCGCTTCAAATAATTTTGTTAAAGTTTCACTCTTTGCTGCTTCTTTTATTTTCTTAAGATTTTCAATTAATTTACCTTTATCTTTTAATAAATTTGTGGCATTACCTTGCATTCTAGCACTATTTATACTTTTATCCCACCATTGTTTAAAAGTTTCATCATTAAAATTACCTTGATTGAAATCTATCTCGTCTATTTTTTTACCAAATGTTTCGCTAAATTTATTCACAATTTCGCTTTTTGTTCGTAAAAATTTTCCATTTTCATAAAATTTAATATGAATAGTATCTTTATCACCAAAATATTGTAAATATTCCTTAAAAGCTTTTTTTAATGTACCAAATGTATCACCATTTTCTTTATAAATGTTTTCGGTTAATTTTTCAAATTTTGTTTTAATATCTTCATTTTTTAAAATCTCTTCTTTTCTCTCCCTACCAAATTTAGTATGATAAATATAGCATTTATCTTTATCAAAAAAATAACCAAAATTTTTATCTTTAATTGCATCTAAACTAGTTTTTAAATCACTCATAGTTTTCCTTAGTTTTGATTTTTATAATTATAACTTAATTTTTGCATTGTTAATTATACCAAAATAAAAAATTTAAAATAGACAAACTCAGTCCACTAAAATAAATTACAATTGTAAAATAAAAAATATCAAGTCATGGAGGTGTTAAAAAATAAAAATCAAATTTAAAATAACAAATCAAAAACAAAGGAATAAAATGAAAAAACTATTTTTAATTTTAAGCGTGTTAATGTGTATATGCTTTACTTTTACTAATGCTGAAGTAAATTATACAACAGCACAACAAGATATAACAATAGAAAAAACCATAGATAACAATACAAGCACAAAAATAGCTCAAGAAGATTATACCAATACAATAATCATCACCATAGCTATCTTGATATATATCATCATAGCTGCAGTGCTTGTGTATTATGGGTTAAAAAGGCAAGGTAGTCATATATAGAAATACAATAGATCTTAGCTTGTGTGTTGGATTATTTGCTGTATTGCCTTTAGCCTTTATAATCTTTATGACATTATTTCTAATGCGAATAGAAAGAGATACTGCGCTAATGATTATGGGTGTCATTGCTTTTATATGGGAATGCGTTGTATTATATATAGCATACACAACACTAAGAGATAATCGTAACAATCCATTACTAATGATTTTAATACTACCTTTAAAAATAACATTAGGATTATGGTATGGACTTAGTATTTTTGCAGTTTTGAGAAAAAGCAATCTTAAAACCGTAGCGCAAAGAAGAGAATAAAAACAAAATGCGTTAGCACGCTTTGCTTTTTCAAGCGGACTAATTTATGCTCTAATGTGAGATAAACCTTTGAAAAAAATAATACTCTAGCCTATTTTAATAAAATAGACTAAAATTCAAATAAAACAACGAAGAAAGGTAAATAATGTTTTTTTCAAAATCAAGATACACAAGAGGCACACAATGTGCTAAGTCTTTATGGCTGAAAACTTACAAAGATGAAGTACTAAGTACCCCAGAGAATACTTCGGATAAATTTAGCTCCGGTAACAAGGTAGGCGAGCTAGCTTGTGAGCTTTTTCCAAATGGAGTAAAGATAGAATTTGAAGGTAGTTCTTTGAATGAAAAATGCGAACAAACTAGAAAACTATTAGAAAATAACCAAGAAGTGATTTACGAAGCTACTTTTTGCTATGATGGCATTTTGATCATGATAGATATTTTACAAAATACTAAAGATGGTATGATCATTAACGAAGTAAAAAGCTCTATATCTTTAAAAGATGTTTATATAGATGATTGTGCTTTGCAATATTATGTTTTATCAAATTTAGGCTATAAAATCAAACAAGTTAATCTGATACATTTAAACAATGAATACTATAGAGGCGATTTTCTTGATATAAATCAACTTTTTAAGATCAATGATATCACAAAAGAAGTTTTATTAAATCAAAACCAAGTTAAAGAAAATTTAAAATACTTTGAAGAAATTTTAAGTAAAAATGAAGAGCCAAATATAGACATAGGAACACATTGTTTCGATCCTTATGAGTGCGATGGATATGAGTATTGTTGGATTAAACAAAGAAATTTATGTGAAAGTGAGAATATTTTTAGTATTTCAAGGCTTAATGCAAATAAAAAATTTGAACTCTATCAAAAAAATATAATCAATTTTAAAGATATAAAAGATCTATCTATCTTTAATGAAAATCAACAAATTCAAATCAAAGCTTCACTTAATAAAGAAATCTACATAAACAAAGAAAATATCAAAAAATTCTTAGATACGCTAACCTATCCTATATATCATTTAGATTTTGAAACATTTATGCAAGCTATACCTGAATATAAAGGTATAAGACCTTATATGCAAATTCCTTTTCAATACTCTTTACATATAGACTATAAAGACAAGTTAGAACATAAAGAATTTTTAAGCGAATGTGGGATCGATCCAAGATATGAACTTGCAAAAAATTTGATCAATGATATACCAAAAGATGTTTGCGTACTTGCTTATAATGCAAGCTTTGAAAAAGGTGTAATAAGGAATTTAGCGCTTGCTTTTCCTGAATTTAGCGAGCATTTGTTAAATATAGAAAAAAATATCGAAGATCTTATGATACCTTTTAAAAATAAAGATTATTATCATTATAAAATGCAAGGGAGTTATTCTATAAAAAAAGTTTTACCAGCTCTAATCCCTGATATGGAGCAAGCTTATAAAAATTTAGGTTTAATCCAGAATGGAAGCGAAGCTATGAAAAGTTTTGAAACTATGCAAAATATGGATGAAAACAAAAGAAAAGCTTGCCGCCAAGCCTTGCTAGAATACTGCAAACTTGATACTTTAGCCATGGTAAAAATTTTAAAACATTTAGAAGAGCTTGTAAAATAATAACTATATTAAAAGCCACTGCTTAGAGTTTTTATATCAATCTCTAAGCAAAAATCATCAAACTAGACAGCAGTAGTCTATAAAAATACATTATAATAAAATATTATATCAATCAAAAAAGGAAAACATGTGAAAACAACACTTTTAAAACTAGATAAAAATCTTGCTAATAAAAAAATAATAAATTGTGGTGTTATAAAAAAAGATGAAATGTATTATGCAAGTTTTGAAGAAGATTCGATCTTATTTGACATCAATGGAAATATACTAAAAAAAATCGCTGGCAAGATTTATCACTTAAATGATGATTTATATGGATTTTGTTGTACAAAAACAAAATATGGCTTTATAGATAAAAAAGGAAATTTAATCACAAAAGTAAAATATGATGGTATCAACAGCTTTCATGATGTCTTGGCCGGCGTTGAACTTAACGGAAAATGGAGTTTTATAGATAAACAAGGAAATTTAGTTATAGAAGCAAAGTATGATAATGCTTTGGGGTTTAAAGATGGCTTAGCTGAAGTTAAGCTTGGTGAAAAATGGGGTTTGATAAATAAAAATGAAGAAATTGTTATTGAGATTGAGTATGATGAGATACTAAAACTTGATACGAATTTATTTTTACTTAAAAAAGGCGAAGAATTAAAACTAAAAAACCTAAATATGATTTAAAATGTTTGCGAGCATTTGTTAAATATAGAAAAAAATATCAAAGTTCTTATGATACCTTTTCAAAATAAAGATTTTTATCATTATAAAATGCAAGGTAGTTTTATAAAAAAGTTTTACTAGTTTTAATCCTGATATAAAGCAAGCTTATAAAAATTTAAATTTAATCCATAACAAAAGCGAAGCTATGCAAAGTTTTGAAGCTATGCAAAATATGAGTGAAAATGAAAAAAGCTCTCCGCCAAGCCTTACTAGAATGCTGTAAATTTAACCATGATAAAAATTTTAAAAGCTTAATCCATAGCTTAAAGCTATGGATTAAAATTCGATTTTTAAAACCTCATACACATTTACCTCATTTGTATAAAAGACATCATAATAACATCCTGTGTATTTATTGTTTTTTAAAAACTGATTGATTATTTTTAGTTTTCTATCATCACTGAGCTTAAAACTTAAAATATGAATTTTAGCTTGCGGATTTAACACTATCTCTTCATCTATGGTTTTTACTTCACAATGATAATTTTCACTTTCTTTTAAAGCTTCTATTATATTGTGATTATTAAAAACTTCATGATGAACAAATTCTCTACATAAGTTTTTATGAAAATCATTCCATTTTTCTAGCAAAATATCAAGAGTTTTCATTGTTTTTTACTCCGTTTAATTTTTCATTTAATTCTTTGATTTTTTCTTTATTTTCTTCAATAAATTTTAGTATTGCTCCTGCTGTAGGATTTTTATCAAAAACTATATAATCAGATAAAGTGTATCCGTTAAATTCAGGTATTTTCTCTTGAATTTTTTCTCTATCTCCTTGTGATATATCACCTATAAGTCTGATTCCAAAATTTTTCCAATTTTTAGAATTTGTAGTATCAAACCAAGCAAAAGCAAAATATACATCATTATTACTTAAATTCTTTGGTTTGAGTATAAATTGAATATAGCTTGAGCCATTATCAATGCTAAAATCATTATCAAAAACTTTGCAAGTTTCTTCTAAAAACTTATTGATAATATAATCTCTTTCATACATTGATATTTTTGGCAATAATTTTGACTTATTATTAACTAAATCTTTAAACAATTGTTCAAAACCAACTTTACTTTCCTTTTGCAAAAAGCTTATTATATCACTACCATTGCCTATGACATTATTTATAGCATCTTTGTAAAATTCTATAGTTTGGTTTAAATTGCAAAAATTTTTAACCTTTTCTTGAGATTTTTTTAACCAAGTTAAAATTTCTTTCTCATAAGAAATTTGTCTATATAGCACTTTATCGTTGCCTCTTTTTAAGAATAATTCATTTTCAACATTTTCTATATTCCAACCATTTAAACTATTCTCACTAGGATCTCTATCGCCATATGGAGTAAGATAAATCACTGCGATATCTTTCTTTTCTCCATTATTTAATGTATCTATATACCTAGCAATTTGCTCATTTTGATCTTTCGCCCAAATTTTATTTTCTAGTATAATGTGTTTAGTGCCATTATGTATATAAATATCTATATTTTTATATTCTTTTAAGACTTTTACATTATCACTTTCTCTAAACCAACCTTCTAATTTTATCTCTTTTAAAAATAAATCTAAAAATAATCTTCCTTGTTTATGATTTTCACTAGGATCAAGTAAAGATTTTAAAATTCCACTATGCAAATTCACCTCATCATGAGCGGGCAAAACCTTTAATAAAGGATTGTAGTTTGATTTGTTTTTTTCCTTAAATTCCTTAAATTGTTCTAAAAATTTTTCCATATTTATTTTCTTTCCATATATAAACTAATAATTTTTATTTTAGCGTAATTTTCATCATCGCAAAACCAAAATTTCATGCGTTCTCCAACTCTATTTTTCTCCAAAGTTTTTAAAATTTTAATAGCGTGTTTTGCTAAATCATTTTTAGGTAAAAATATCACAGCAAAATAACACATCAAATCATACTCTCTATCAACTATTTTCTCATCATAGCAAAAAAATCCTCCTTTATTTAAAATTTCACTTGCATACAATAAATCATCATCATCTAGTCTAAACACATCGCCATCTCCATAAATAGACATGTATTTATCATAAATTCTTATCATTTCATTAAGATTATTTCCTCGCATATTTTTCCTTTACTCTTTCAACTCTAACAACCTTAAAATTCTCCAGCCTATATCCTTGCTTATACATGCAATTTGTCTTTGAGAAAAAGGATTAAGGGTTATTTTTCCGTTGTATTCTAAGTAAAATTTATGTCCATTTTTACTAAGCTCGTAAATTCCATTGCCCAAATCATTTACATTTTCAAACTGCAAATCAAGCACAAATTCTCCATTTGTATTAATAAAACCCCATTGATTATCTATACAAACTTGTGCTAAACCTTCTTTAAAATCAAACGCCTCATCAAAATGCTCTTTTATAACAATATTTGTATTTTTATCCACATAAATAAAACCATCACTTGTTAAAACTAATGCCAAACCACAGCTAAAACAAGACATATACTCATACTCATGCTCACAAAGTATCTCACCATTTTGATTGATCAAAAAATATCTATTGTCTTTTTTTACACTTGCTATGCCTTCGCTAAAGCTATTTGCCTCATCGTATTTTGCTTCTATGATGGTTTTTCCCTTTGTATTGATAAAACCCCATTTTCCTCTTGCACAAAAGGCTGCTAAATTCTCACTAAAAAACCTAAGCTCATCATACATCACATCGATGATGATTTTGGCATTTTTATCTATAAAGCCGTATTTGTTAGCTATCTTTACGCAAGCTAATCCACCAACAAATTCTCCAACTTCATCAAATTTAGCTTCACAAATTACCATCCCATTTTGATCCATGAAACCAAATTTAGAATTTTCTAAAAACAAAACAAGCTCATCATCAATAATCTTCATAAAATCAAAACTATTCTTACTAAGCTCATTTTTGTTTTTATCTACCAAAGTATATTTAGTCCCTACCCTGACTTTGATCATATCTTTGGCTATAAATTTCACATCCTTATACATAGGATCAAAAATGCAATTTAAATTTACATCAAACAAACCATATAAAAACCCATCAAACACTAGCAAATACTCATCATTTATCAAGCTAATATCATCAAATTTAGCCTCTAAAACAAGCTTTGCAAATTCATTTAAAACTCCGCATTTAACCTTGCCATTGATCTTTTGCTTGCATAAAAATAATTTTTCATTTAGTCTTTTTATACTTAAAAACTCAAAATCACTTAAAAAATTTCCATTCTGATCAATCAATGCAAACACATCGCCTTTTTTGATCTTAAAAAGCTTATCACTAAGTCTTATAATGCCATCATATTCAGTCTTTAGAATGATATTTGCTTGAGTATCTATGATGATATTTTCATTTCCTTGTCGCAAAAGCGCATAATCATTTACAAAACTACAAACATCATCATATATAAGATCCACCACCACTTTAGCTTTAGTATCTATAAAACCCCATTTGTTATTTATCATAACACCTGCTAAATTTTGACTAAAATTTAAAACCTCATCATATAAAAAATCACAAATTAATTCTCCACTGCTATTTATAAAACTATACTTACCAGCTTTTTTTACCGCTGCAAAGCCATTTTGAAAATCTCTTACATGATCAAATTCATCATCGATAACAATCCTAACTTCTTTCATCACTTTCCTTTGTAAAATAAAATTATATTAGAATTTTATAGACTAATAATGTCTATATTTTATGCTAGAATATCATTTTAAAAATATGGAGGAAAAAATGAAAAAGAAAAAAAATACCAAGTCAGGTTCCATTTAGTTTTGAAGATTCTCCCTTTGAAAGCAAAGAAGAATATATAGAATTTATCAAAAACATGCCTAAGATAGCTACTTTAGATAAGGCTTTGATAAAAAAATCAAGAGAGAAAAATTTAACAAATAAAGCCATTTCTTACATACAAAGAAAAACTAATCTAAGCTACAACAATGCTAAAATTTTAAAAGATATCTTATCAAAAGAGTATTTTCGTAAGATAAGAAGCAAAAATAAAGTCCTTGTTAAATTTATGAAAAGATAAAGCCTTAGGCTTTATCTTAACTGCTTTCAAACGATTTTTTTAATATTTCTAACATTTGTTCTTTGTGTGTTTGTGCATTACCAAAAGTCCATTTTGACTGATCTTTTTCGCTTAAAGCATAAATTAACCAAAGTTTTAAAGATATAACACTATCTTTATTTATATATTTTTGCAAATCTAAATATTTATCTTGTGTATCTTGGTTATTTAAAGATGAATTAAAACTAGAGCTAATAAGAGCTAAATTTCCAAAATTATCTATTTTATCTTTGTCATTTTTCCATTCTTGTGCTTTACTTTGTGCTTGCACATGTTCTATGGAATTTAAATTTCTAAAATAGAAACTGCTAGCAACATAGTCAAATGTTTTATTATCTAATTTTATTTCTTTTAATTTTACATTATTTTCTAAAGAATATTCCATTTTTGAATACTTCCATAAATAATACTCCAAACGATAAAACCAATAATGCGGAGTCGCTGTTCCTTGATCTAAGTTTGGAATTTTTACTTCGTTAGTATTAGTAAAAATACATTCATCACTATTGCTTAAATTAGAAAGAACTTCATTTGAAATTTCCAATAAATCTTTTTTCTTTCCATTTATTTCTACTTCTTTTGCTTGCTCTTTAGCTAAAGCTGTATCTAAATTTTCAAGGAATTTAATCAATTCTTTTTTAATATTTTCGTTTGGATTTAATTTATTTAAAAAGTCTTTAAAATTTGTAGTAATATTACAATCATCTATTTTTATTTGAAATTCTTCTTGTTTATTACTATCTTTTACTTCATTACATGAAATTTCTAATTCAATTTTATCATCCAAAAATTTCAAAAACGGAGTAAGCCAGTGATGATGATTATTAGACATACCACTTCTTGCTACGCGTAGATAATTTTGCACCATAGCAAGTTCAGGTATAACATTAGAATCTTCGCTGATTGAATATGTGTTATTTTTTGTATTTTTAGTTAATCTTCTAATCTTATAAGAATTTTCCTCATCATCTTGACCTTTAATAACAAAATAATCAAATAAAATTCTATATATTAAAAGATTTTCCATGAATGTTTTGGTGCTTTCTTTTTCTTCTATTTTTATAATCTCTAAAAGCTTATTTTTGTCTATGGTAAAATTTTTATCATTATTTTCATTTTGCTTTTCTTCTAAAAAAGTAAGCTTATAAACATGCAATAAAAAAGTAGGAAAATCTACTATAGATTTAAATTTTTCCCGCTCTTCTTCATCTTGATTTGGTTTATCAAATGATTCTTTTATAATAGTATCTATAGTATCTTTATTGCTTTCATCTAATTCAGAAATCTTTCTATCGCTAGCTTTTTGAAAGATATAATTATCCATTTGTGAGCAAATATCCCATATATGAGCATAAAGGGTTTTTTCATCTTTATTAGTAATTAGAGTTTTTCCATCTTTATTAGTAATTTTAGAAAGCAATCTTGCTTTTAAAATTTCATGTTTTTCTAGTTGTTTGCCGCGCTTATTCATACGGATAAAAAAGCGATTTAAGTCAGTATTTTGGGCTAATTCTACAAAAACAAATTTTACATTGTTATAAATAAAATCAGAAAATTCTTTGATATTTTCTTTGATATTTTCTTTGATATTTTCTTTGATATTTTCTTTGATATTTTCTTCAAACCAATTTACTATAATTTCTAAAGCTTGTGGTATGTTTTGACATATATCTTGTGGAAATTTTTTAATTTCTTGTAAAAAAATATCATTTTTTCTCTCATTATTTTGATTATCTTTACAAAATTTAGCAAATTCTTTTAGAACTTTTTCTTCTTTTTCTCTTATAGGCATAGAAATTCTAAGTTTATCACTTTGCATTATAAATTCTTTCCACTTTGGCTGATCGCTTGGATTTTTATAAGAAAGATAAAATCCTATCAAAAACAAAGTTGTTAAGCGTTGTTGGCCATCTATGAGCAAGTATTTATCATCTTTTTGGCTTACCACCACATTGCCGATAAAGTATTCTTTATTCTTATTTTCATCAATTTTAGTTTTTATATCATTAAGTAAGGTTTGTATTTGCTCTTTATTCCACTCATATAGTCTTTGATAAGGTGGAATTTCAAAAAAAATTTCTTCTACTCCACTAATATTTTTAATATTTGCTTTATTATTCATTACTTATTCCTTTCCTTGTTTTTATATTGCACATAATGCAATGGAATATTTTTTTCAAGATTTTTATTTTTATAGTAATTTTCAATAATCTTCAAGTAGTATTTTCTTTTTGCTTTTTCAAGCATATTTTCATTTTTTTTATAAAATTCTTTTTCTAAAATCATTTTTTCTTGAATAAAATCAAGTAAATTTTGCTCTAATTCCCCTTCAAAAGATACAAAATACACTTTTTCTAAAAATTCCAAAGCATAATTTTTTTGAATGTCTCTAGTGATATTTATATTATAAAATCTTGGACTAAAAGTAGCTCTTGCAAGCAAGGCTAAGAAATAATCACTATTGCCATTTGGAAATTTAGAAAAATAAATCATCGCAGCAATTGCATAAACAGATCTGCAATATAAAAAAGTATCTATATTTAGACTTTCATAAATTTCACTTTGTTTTATAACTTTATTAAAACACTTATTATATTTATATAAATACTTAAAAAAATCATCCCCATTAGCAAAACTACTTAAAATTCCTAAGTCTTCCTTGCTATAAAGGAATTTATCACTAGAAAATTCTTTACAAAACTCTTCATATATTTGTTCTGTTTTAATTTTATCTACTCTAATGTTTTTATGTTTTAACCATGCTCTAGCAGGTGCTAAAAGCTCGTCAAATAAAATAGTGATTTTTCTTTCATCTTTTGCAATATTTTCAAAAAACATGGCATAATTTTTTTGTCTTTTCTTTAAAGAATGCAAATGAAAAGCCTTTATAAGATCGTATGATTTTAAGCCTTTTCCTTTTGAATTTGCACTATCAAAAAACAAAAATGCTTCATCTACGCTTGGTGCTAAAACACAGATAAATTCTATATTCTCTAAAAGAAAATCTAAAAACTCGCATTTTTTATCACTATAACTTTCAAAATAAGCTTTTATATACTCGTAATTTTCTTTGATATGGTATTTTGACTCATTATGAGAGTATTCAACATTATTTAAAAAATTACATTTACATAAAACTCTTAAAATCAAAGCCAAAGTAGTAAGGCGTTGTTGGCCATCTACTATATTAAATTCATTATCTTTCTGTTGTTGGCCATCTACTATTTCTGTATTTCCCTTATGCAATATCAAACTTCCTAAAAGATATTTTTGGTTTTTATCTATTTGTTCGCTTATATCTTTTAAAAGAATTTTAACTTGCTCTATACCCCAAGCATAAGGGCGTTGATAATAAGGTATGTTTAAAGAAAAAGCTTTATCAAAAATATTACTACCATTAATTATATCTCCACACACCAACTCTTTCAAACTCACAACGCAAGATTTTACCTCGTTTTCTTTTTCACTCATTTATAGCCTTTCTAAATTTTAAGCTTATTATATCAAGCTATCTATCATTTCCAAAGCTTCCAAAGCTTTCATCTTAAGCCCTATGCCATTTCTAAAAAACTTTGGAAAATCACACTCATTTGGATTGATCCTTAAAAGTGTTCCAGCTTTGCTTTTTTTACAAAAATCCTCACTAAACATACGCATACTAGACACAGCTTTACCAGCTCCAAGCTCTATAAACAAGATGTTTTTATCCTCTAAGGGTTTAAGCCAGTTTTTATAACTTTGCTTTTGTAAAAAATAACGGCTATCATTAAAACTACCATCATTAAACATCAAGATATTTAGCCTTGCTAAACCTTGACATCTAGGGCATTTTGGCAAAGATAAGGCTTTGAAATTTTCCATATCTATATCTAATTCCTCTTGCATTTGCCAGATCAAATCACCGCATGCATAATTAAAACATTGCAAGTAATTTATATTTCCATGAAATTCATAAATTTTATTCTCATCAAAACCAGCCTTTTTAAAATGTCCATCTACATTAGTCGTAACGACATAATAATCTTGTTTGCTTTTTGCAAGTTTTAAAAGTATTTCATAACCTTTATGTAGCTTAGTATCTTTGTATAATTTAAATCTATGTCCATAAAAAGCCCAAGCAAGCTGTGCGTTTGTATAAAAATTTGTAGGATTAGCCATGCGTTCAAAGTCTATACCTAGTTTTTGCAAATGCGGATAAGCTCTCCAAAAACCTTCTTTTCCTCTAAAATCAGGCAAACAACTATCTACTCCCATGCCAGCTCCAGCTGTGATGATGATTACCTCTGCTTTGTCTAAAGCTTCTTTTATATAAGTTTGTATTTGCATTTTTTACCTTTAAAAATTTTCATAATCAAATTTCCTAGCCTCATGTAGCTCTTTGGCTACTTCAAGGCTCATTTCCCAAAAAACTGCATTCATGGATTTTGGCATGCAATTTTCATCTTCGTATTTTTTGCTTATAGCCTTATAAACCTCATCATTTTCCTCACAATCAACAGCAAGACTGCCCAAATAAGGATACAACAAACGCCCCACCGGAGCCATATCAAATACCATAGTTAGTTTTGTTTTTGGAAAATTTTCTTTCATAAAAGCTAAAAATTCATCTCTAGCTTTGTAATCTGTCTTGTCTTTATCAAACAAATCACTATATTTTGTTTTATTGACATGAAAATCATTATTTGGAGTGTTAAAGCACATCCAAAAAGATTTTTTACCTTTTTGGATGGTATAATCTTGAATAGTCTCAAGTGCTAAAGCCATTTTTTATCCTTTTTATATTGTATTGATATAATTATACTATATAAAATGGACTTTTAGTGTCTATATTTTAACCTTTACATTTTTGAGCTATCACATCCATAGCTTCTTGCGAGAGAACAAAATTTGTATGATAAAGCAAGCAGCTACCCATATCAAGTACTTTTAACACAAGCTTTTTATTATTAGCATCTTTCGGATTATGTCTTGTATTAGCTAGATCATAAATTTCATACACCATATCTTTACTAAGCTTATTAATGTCAAGTTCTATGATATTTTCTTCAAATTTCATAGGATCTTGTGTAAAATCTTCTTTGTTTTCTTTTTTTACAAAGCTTTTTTTCTTACTAAAAGATTTTAGCTCATTTTCTTTTGCTTCTTCTAGTGTATAAATTTCATTTAAACTAAAGCTTAAGTCATTGTCATTGTTTTTATATCTTAGTAAAAAGGCAAAGGCTTCATCTTTGCTTTCTTTAAAAAGTGTTTCAACTTTTTCTACTTGAGTTTCAAAAATAATCATATCAAAAGAAGAATAAAAGTCTAAAACCACAGCCTTAGCATATCTTTTACCACTTTTACTCATCATTGATTTAAAATCTTCAATCTTTCCTACAACCAAAAGCTCACCTTCGCCTTTGAGTGTTTCAAAATCCATACTTTTAAAATATTCTATACCTTCTATTTGACTTGCAAATTTATCTAAAGGATGGCCTGATACATAAATTCCTAAAATTTCTTTTTCATAGCCTAGTTTTTCCATTAGTTCAAATTCTATCTTGCTATCATGAAGCCCTACTTTGATATCTGCAGCTATTTCTTCTTCTCCAAAAAGAGAAGCAGTAGAATTTCTTTTAACTTCAGCAATTTTTCTACTTGTTTCTGAAATAAGCTCAAGATTATCTACCAAGCATTTTCTAGTATAACCAAACTCATCAAAAGCACCTGATTTAGCTAAATTTTCTATAGTTTTTTTATTAATCTTAGTAGGATCAATAGAGCTTATAAAATCATCAAAATCACTAAAGCCCTCTTCCTTGCGAATAGTCATGATATTTTCTATCGCAGGAATTCCCACACTCTTAATCGCTCCAAGCCCATAAATAATAGCTTCAGAACCATCTTCAAGCTTAGTTGCACTAAATTCTCTTTGAGCTTTATTGATATTTGGCGGCAAAAGCTTGATATTCATTCTTTTCATCTCTTCAATGTATTTTGCGACCTTATCCACATTGCTTTCTTCACTTGTTAAAAGCGCAGCCATAAATTCACTTGGATAATAAGTTTTTAAATACGCTGTTTGAAAGGTTATAAGTGCATAGGCAGCCGAGTGAGATTTATTAAAACCATATTCAGCAAATTTCAAAATAAGCTCAAACAAATCATCAGCCTTTTTCTCATCATAGCCTTGTTTTTTAGCGCCTTCTAAATACTCTGCTTTAAGATTGTCCAAAATTTCTCTTTTTTTCTTACCCATAGCACGGCGTACATTATCAGCTCCACCCAAAGAAAAACCACCAATTTTTTGTACTATTTGCATAACCTGCTCTTGATAAACTATAACCCCATAAGTGTTTTCAAGTATAGGCTTTAAATCTTCAAATGCATAAGTAGCAGCCTTTCTACCATGTTTGATATCGATAAAATCATCCACCATCCCACTATCAAGTGGCCCTGGTCTATATAAAGCTAAAACCGCGATTAAATCTTCAAATCTTTCAGGCTTTAACCTAGCATTCAAACTTTGCATACCGCCTGATTCTATTTGGAAAATACCCAAGGTATTACCACTTTGTATGGTTTTATAAACCTTAGGATCATTCATATCAATCTTTTCCCAAATTACATCTTTACCATAACGCTTTTTCACTAGCTTAATCGCATTATCAATTACTGTAAGGGTTTTTAAACCCAAAAAGTCAAATTTAATTAAATCCACATCTTCAAGATATTCTTTAGAATACTGGGTTACCAAATGGCGCTCATCGTTTTTGCTTTGTCTAAAAAGCGGAGCTTTATTCCACAAAGCTTCATTAGATATCACAACTCCGGCCGCGTGCATACCTGCATTTCTATTTAAACCCTCTAGCGCTTTAGCAAAATCCCAAACTTGACGCCCTTTTGGATGAGAATTTACAAATTCAGCTATTTTTGGTTCTTGCTCATAGGCTTTTTCTAAAGTAATTTTTAGCTCTTCAGGAACTAATTTTGCCAAAGCATCCGCATCAGGTATGCTCATATCACAAACCCTAGCCACATCACGGATTACTCCCTTTGCTAAAAGCTTACCAAAGGTAATGACTTGTGCAACCTTTTCAGCTCCGTATTTATCGATCACATAATCAATCACTTCCCCTCTTCTATCTTGACAAAAATCCACATCAATATCGGGCATTGATACACGCTCAGGATTTAAAAATCTTTCAAAAAGAAGATTATAAGGTATAGGATCTAAATCTGTAATTTTCAAACAATACGAAACTAAACTCCCCGCTGCACTCCCACGCCCTGGGCCAACTGGTATATCTTTTTCCTTAGCTGCGGCGATAAAATCATGAACGATTAACATATAACCTGAAAATTTCATATTTTTAATAATACTAATTTCTAAATCAAGCCTATCTTTATACTCTTGATGCTTACTCTCATCGATAAATTGAAGTCTTTCTTCTAAGCCTTTTTTACAAAGATACTCAAAAACTATATCATCATTATCAAAGCTAAATTCTTGATCTTCTTGTGCTAGATTTAAACTATATTTTTTTGCATATTCACGGGTAAATTTAAAATTTGGTGGGGTTGGATCGCCTAGTTTTAATTCTAAATTGCATTTATTAGCTATTTCTTGAGTATTTTCAATGGCTTCAGGAATATCAGCAAAAAGCTCGCTCATTTGCTCTGGCGTTTTTACATAAAACTCATGCACCTCATGTCTTAAACGCCCTGGATCATCAAGCTTAACCCCCATGGCTATACACATAAATACTTCATGAGCAGCCGCTCTTTCTTTAAAAGTGTAATGCGTATCATTAGTTGCAATAATTTTTATATCAAGCTCTTTAGCAAGTTTGATGATAGAATCATCAATAAATTTTTGATCATCAATACCATGACGCATAATTTCAAGGTAAAAATCATCTCCAAAAACCTTTTTATACCATAAAGCTGCTTCTTTTGCACCCTCATAACCCTTTGCGCCAAATTTTATATTTCTTTCATTCTTGGTATTTAAATGCCAATTAACCTCACCTTGCAAACACGCAGAAGAGCAAATCAAACCCTCACTATGAGTCTCTAAAAGCTTTTTATTAATCCTTGGGTAATAATACAAGCCATGTATATAACTTTGCGAGCTCAAATACATCAAATTTTTATAACCAATTTCATTTTTAGCAAATAAACAAAGATGAAAACGCTGTCTTGAACTTTTATCACTTAAATCATCGTGATTATGTAAATATGCTTCAAGCCCTATAATAGGCTTAATTCCTTCAGCTCTCATTGTTTTATAAAAATCAATAGCACCAAACATATTTCCATGATCAGTCATAGCAACACTTGTTGCACCTTGTGCTTTTAGCGTTTTAGCTAGCTCTTTGAGTTTATTTGCTCCATCAAGTAAAGAATATTCTGTATGTAAATGCAAATGTGTAAATTGGCTCATATTTTTCCTTGTATTTTTTTATTATTATAAAAAAAAACCTTAAATTTAAAACTTACAAGCATAAAAAATGTATAATAGCTTACTTTCAAAAAAGGAGTAAAAAATGGAAGTAAAAATTTATTATTGTAATCTTTGAAATTACAAACCACAAGCTGCAAGGGTTGCAGAAGAAATACAAAATGAATTCAAAGATGCGCAAATTTCTACCATAGAAAAAGGTGGTGGTCATTTTATAGTAGAAGTAGATGGTAAAATCATTTACTCTAAAAAAGACTTGTTTAATTGTGAAGTAGATAGATTTCCTCATGAGGGTGAAATTACCAAGCTTATGAAACAAATGTAAGCTAAACCCTCATCAGCGAGGGTTTATTTTGTTAAAGGAACAAGCATACCTTCATAAAGTTTTTGATAAATTTCTTCTGAGCATAAATGTTTAGCAAGCTTTAAACCAAATAAAATAGCCGTAGCAGGCCCAGCTGCTGTGATGACATTTTCATTTACTACAACTGCTTTATTTACTCTTATACCTTCAATACCCACTTCACAACCAGGATAGCAAGAAAACTCGCCATTAATCACCCCTGCTTTTGCCAATACCATAGGTGAAGCACAAATAGCAGCTACAATTTTTTTCTTAGCATGTAAATCTTGTATGATTTTTATGATAAGAGAATTGTTTTTTAAATTCATCATACCTTCAAATCCACCTGCCAAAGCGATTGCATCTAAATTTTCTTGATCAACACTAGCCAAACTCACATCAGCCCTTATGCTAATTCCATTAGCTCCTTGCACTAAAAGCTCATCATCTAGTGAAGCAATAATAACTTCTAAATTTCCACTAGCCTCCCCTGCTCTTTTTAAAACATCAGCTATACCTATAAATTCAGCCTCTTCAAAACCTTTTGCCAAAGGCACTAAAACTTTTTTCATTTTTCCTCCTTTTAGTCAATAAATCTTTTATTTAATTCATGAAAATATTCTATGCGTCTATCGCGTAGAAATGGCCACCATCTACGCACATTTTCACATCTTTGCATATCAATTTCAACGATTTTACAAAGCTCTTGTTTATCATCAGCCCTAAAAAGCTCTTCACCTTGAGCCCCAAAAACAAAAGAATTCCCCCAAAATCTTATACCTTCTTCCACACCGCTTTCATCTTTTTCAAAACCCACTCTATTAATAGCTACTACAGGTAAGCCATTAGCTATAGCATGACCTCTTTGAACGCCTATCCAAGCTTCAAGCTGTCTTTGTTTTTCTTCTTTTTCATCCTTATCAAACCAACCTATAGCAGTAGGATAAATTAAAATTTGAGCTCCCTTTAAAGCCATTAACCTAGCAGCTTCAGGATACCATTGATCCCAGCATATTAAAACACCAAGCTTTCCAACACTTGTTTGTATAGGCTCAAAACCCAAATCACCTGGAGTAAAATAAAATTTTTCATAAAAACAAGGATCATCAGGAATATGCATTTTGCGATATTTGCCTGCTATGGAGCCATCTTTTTCAAATACCACACTAGTATTATGATAAAGCCCTGCACTTCTTTTTTCAAATAAAGAAGTTACCAAAACAACTTTATTTTCCCTAGCTACATTAGACCAAAATTTAACATCCTCTTCATAGTCATTTGCCAAATCAAAAAAGTTTGTATTTTCACTTTGACAAAAATACTGCGTTTGATGAAGCTCTTGCAAACACACAAGCTCAGCCTTTTCTTTTGCTGCTTGTTTAATAAGTTCGCATGTTTTTTCTATAGTTTTTTCTTTATTTTGTTTAAATTCTTGCTGAATGAGTGCTAATTTCATTTTTACTCCTTTCTTCTTCTGAATCATCATAAGGATCTAAATGTATATGGATATTCCAAAAATCATCTTTAAAATGTTCTCTTATACTATCTTCAATCTCATCACCAATCTCATGAGCTTTTAAAAGTGATATTGTAGGTTCAAAAACTAAATGCACACTAACATAAAGCATATCAGGACTTTTTCTAGTTTTTAAATGATGAAAACTTTTGACTTCTTTATTTGCACTTATGATTTGTTTAATCACTTCAACTTGTTCTTTATCAATAGCTACATCTAATAAAATTTTAGAACTTTCCTTAATGATTTTAAAAGCTGAAAAAATCGTATATAAACTTATAGCTATGCCAAATAATCCATCAATAAAATGATAATTTGTAAAAGCTATAATCACAAGTGCTAAAAGCGTTAAAGCATTAGTCAAGAAATCTATTTTATAGTGTAAGCTATCAGCTTTTATAATCAAGCTTTTTGTTTTTTTAGCAACATAATTTAAAAAAACCACCAAACACAAAGTCACAGCCATAGCAAAAGCCATGACAAAAATTCCAAGATCAAGTTTTTCTACACTTTCTTGATTGTGAATTTTCAAAACACTCTCATAAAAAATATAAACCCCAATCCCACTAATAACAAGACCTTCAAAAAGCCCCATTAAAGCTTCAATTTTACTAAGGCCAAAATTATATTCTTTGCTAGAGCCTTGAGAACTTTTTTTCAAAGCTAAAAAATTTAAACCCGAAATCACACAATCAAGCAAAGAATCAATCGCACTAGAAAGTACTGCAACAGAACCCGAAGCTAATCCTACTGCAAATTTTATAATAGCTAAAAAAATAGCACATACACTTGCAATGATAGTTGCGCTTTTTTGTAAATTCATCTTTGACCTTCATAGCGGTTTTGACAAGAACAATGCAAAGAACCATTTTGTCTTAAAAACACCCTTGCATCAACCCCTACTACTTTTCTATCTTTGCATGCTTTTTGTAAATTTTCTAATACCAAAGCATCATTTTCATCATTATAAGTTGGCACTATCAAACCACCATTAACAAAAACAAAATTTGCATAAGTAGCACCAAGTCTTTTACCTTCAAAATACAAAGGTTTAGGTAAAGGAAGTTCTAATAAATCAAATCCTGTTTTTTTCAGCTCATCTTCCATAGCCTTTAAAGGTGCGTAATGCTCATCATTTTCATCTTTACACACACAATAAGCGATGGTTTTTTCATTGATAAATCTTGCTAGAGTATCTATATGATGATCAGTATCATCGCCTTTTATATAACCATGATTTAACCATATAATTTGTTTTAAGCCAAAAATTTCTTTTAACTTGGCTTCAATTTGTTCTTTATTTAAATGTGAATTTCTATTTTTATTTAACAAACAAGCACTCGTTGTAAGCATTACTCCTTGCCCATTAAAATCAATACTCCCACCTTCTAAAATAAAATCTATTTTTTCTAATTTTCCTTGTAGTTTATTGTTAAAAAGTTTAGAATTTACAGCATTATCTAAAGAACTTTGAAATTTATCACCCCAGGCATTAAAAGTAAAATCAAGCCCTATAATTTTATCATCTTCACGCACATCAATTGCACCAAAATCTCTAATCCAAGTATCATTAGTATCACACTTAAAAAAATCTACATTTTTTATATGTTTAAATCTTTGAAAATCTTTTTCACTTGGAGCAATAAGTAAAACTTTTTGAAAATTTGCCACAGCTTTAATAAATTCCTCATAGCTTTGCATAATTTCCTCTAAATAAGGACTCCAATCGCTATTTTTATGGGGTAATGAAAGTAAAAGTAGTTCCTGTTTTTCCCATTCTGCTATGCTTTTTCTCATTGATAATTTCCTTTGATAAAATGTATAAAAAGGTAACATTAATGACATATTCTAAAAAATATTAATAATATCATTTTTATCTTTAAAAACGGCATAGTAGTATTTAAAGATACTTTTACATTAAAAACATTTAATATTTTTTTTAAATTTCAAGTTATAAGATGAAAATAAGACAAGTTTAAGGAGGTAAAATGAAAAAAATTGTATATTCTGTCTTATCTTTATCTTTTTTAATGAGTTCTGCTTTTGCCATTGATCAAGCAAAACTTCAAGCAAAAAAGCAAACAGGTATCCATTTACAAAGTGCACAATGGAAAGTCCCAAATACTATAGAAAATGGTATTATCATTGAAGATAAACTTCCAAATTCACCTTATACTCAAGCAGTCATTTTGGGTAATAAAATTTTAAATTACACCACAAACTATATAGGACCTCAAGCAAAAAATCCTAAAAATCGTTATGCAGGTAATAATCTTTCTTGCTCAAGCTGTCATGCTAATGCTGGAACTATAAAAAATCAATCAGGTTTTGTAGGAATTTATGCACGCTTTCCACAATATAATGCAAGAGCGGATAAAATAATCACTCTAGAAGATAGAATTAATGGCTGTATGGAAAGATCCATGAATGGCAAAAGGCTTCCAAACAACTCTCCTCAAATGAAAGCCATACTTGCTTATATGCATTATATTTCTCAAGGTATAGAAGTAGGAGCAAAAACACAAGGACAAGGATTACCTAAAATATCCTTTTTAAAAAGAGCAGCAGATCCTAAAAAAGGTAAAGAAATTTATCAAAATAAGTGCGTAGCCTGCCATGGAGAAAATGGAAAGGGGGTAAAAAGTAATGATCCTAGTATGAGTTATTACATATATCCTGCTTTATGGGGAAATGATAGTTACAACACAGGTGCTGGCATGTATAGACTTATCAAAGCTGCAAGTTATATCAAAGCAAATATGCCAAAAGATGATGCAACCTTAACTCTAGAACAAGCTTATGATGTGGCAGCTTATATTAATTCTCAACCAAGACCTATTAAAAAGAATAGAAATAAAGACTTTCCAGATCGTGATGTAAAACCTGCAGATATGGATGTAAAACCTTATGCTAAACATGATAAATTTAGTATAGAGCAACATCGTTATGGTCCTTTTGAACCTTTATATATTAATACAAAATAATTTTTAAGAATAGCTAATTCTAGCTATTCTTTTTTTAAAACCCAAGCAAAATACCATATCGCAAAAGATAAAAGCAAAATCATAAAAAGCTTTTTATCATACACTCCAAAACCAATATAAAGCACAGAATACATAAAACCAAAACTTCCTGCATAAATGCAAATTCTACTCATTAAACCATTTTCTACTGCTCTAAAACATGGACATTTGTGAAAAAATTTCTTTTTTGTTTCTTTGGGTTTAAAAAAACTCAAAATCGCACTTAAAATCAGTAAAAAACTTAAAAAATATAAAACCTTATCCATTAATGAAAATACCTTAACCAAGCAGGAATTGCACTTTGCTCTTCTCTTAAAGAACTTTCTTCTCCATGCCCTGGAAAAAGCTTAAAATCTTTTTCATAAGCTAAAACTTTAAGCAAACTCTCTTTCATCTTAGTTGCATCTGAGTAAGGAAAATCCCACCTACCAATACTACGATAAAATAAAAAATCCCCACTAAAAAGCACATCTTCACCCACAAGTTCTATCATACAACACCCTGGAGTATGCCCTGGGAAATGATGAAATTTAAACTTAAACTCATCTATACTAAATTCATTTTCATTTTCTATCAATACATCAGCACTTGAATGCTCAAAACCATAATTAAAAGGATCTTTTAGCATAAAAGCATCATCTTTATGGATAAAAATTGGAATTTCATAAGCCATTTTAACTTTAGCATTATCATAAACATGATCATAATGACCATGGGTATTTAAAATAGCTAAAGGTTTACTTGTATTTTCTTTGATAAACTTATAAGCATTTTCTCCTGGATCGATGATAATTTGCTTGTTATTATGATCTATAATATAACAATTTGTTTCATACATTCCACATGGTTGTTTCAAAATACGCATATAAACTTCCTTTTAACTAAATCAAATATAATTTTAAAAAATTAATATTTAAAGATTTTTTATGAATTATACAAAATTACAAGAATTATTGATCAATTTTATAAAAGAACAAGCAAGAGATAAAAATCTCATCTTAGGTTTAAGCGGTGGGATAGATTCAGCTTTAGTAGCTCATCTTTGCAAAAAAGCAGTAGGTGAAAAACTTTTTGTGCTTTTAATGCCTACAAAATATTCTAAAAAAGAAAATTTAGATGATGCGTTAATGCTGTGTGATCATTTGCAAATTCATCATAAGATCATTTATATTGATGAAGTACTTTGTGCTTATGAAAAAATTTGTCAAGATTTAAGCCATTTACGCTTTGGGAATTTAGCTGCAAGAGTGCGTATGAGCTTGCTTTATGATTATTCAGCCTTGCATAATGCTTTAGTGGTAGGCACTTCTAATAAAAGCGAACTTATGCTTGGTTATGGAACTATTTATGGGGATTTAGCTTGCGCTTTTAATCCTTTAGCTACACTTTATAAAAGTGAAGTTTTTGAGCTTGCTAAATTTATAGGTGTACATGAAAATTTCATACAAAAAGCCCCTAGTGCTGATCTTTGGCCAAATCAAAGCGATGAAAAAGATCTTGGCTATAAATATGAAGTTTTAGATGAAGTTTTAAAAGCTTTAGAAAATAATCAAGGCTTGGAAAATTTTGATGAAAATTTAAAAAATTTAGTCTTAGAGCGTATGCAAAATAATGCCTTTAAAAGAAAACTTCCAACAACATTAAAGAATACATATGACTTGGCTTGATCGGTATTTTTTTAAACCTAATTTTTTACAAAAAATTCTAGCCTTTTTGCTTTTACCTTTTAGCTTTTTATATATGATTATAGCTATTTTAAATACTAAATTTAAAAAAGAACTTGATTTTAATTTACCCATTATAAGCATAGGTAATCTAACCCTAGGAGGCAATGGAAAAACCCCCATTTGTAAAGCCATAGCTGCTGAATTTGAAAATTGTTTTATCATCTTAAGAGGCTATAAAAGACAAAGTAAAGGCTTAATCATCGTTAAACACAAAGATAAAATTTTATGCAGCATTAAAGAAAGTGGCGATGAAGCTATGGAGTATGCACTTACAAAGCATATTAGCGGAGTGATAGTAAGTGAAGATAGAGTTAAAGGCATACAAAAAGCTATCGAACTTGGAGCAAAGATCATACTTTTAGACGATGCTTTTTCTAAATTTCATATTAAAAAACTTAATATTTTATTACAAAGCAAAGATGAGCCTTTTTTTGATTTTACCCTACCTAGTGGGGCTTATCGTTTGCCAAAATCTTTTACTAAAAGGGCTGATTTTACAGCTAAAGAAAATGAAGATTTTGTGCGTTATTCTCATGTAAAAGAAAATCAAAAAGCTATTTTAATAAGCTCTATTGCAAAGCCTTTTAGATTATATGAGCATTTTATCAAAGCTAGGGCTTGTTATTTTTTTGCTGATCATTACACTTTTCAAAAAGAAGAATTAGAAAAACTTTTAAAAAAACACAATTGTGATACCTTAATGCTAACCTTTAAAGACTATGTCAAGGTAAAAGATTTTGGCTTTAAAACTGAACTTATTCATCTTGATATTATTTTAAAAGACAGCTTTAAGCAAATTTTACAAGATTATATTGATAAATTTAACAATAAGGAAAAAAATGTTACTACACTCAACCCAAGATAAAAATCACCAAGTAAGCTTTTCAAAGGCCTTACTTAGCCCTAGTGCACCTAATAATGCTTTATATGCACCACTTAATCTACCAAAGCTTGATAATGAAGCTTTAAAAAATTTAAACTACAAAGAATTAGCCTTAAAAATCATCGCAGCTTTTGATTTTGATTTAGAGCCTGAAGTTTTTGAAAAAGCTTTGAAAACTTATGAGAGTTTTGATGATAAAACCTGCCCTATTAATTTAAGAAAAATTAATGATAAGCTTTATATTAATGAATTATTTCATGGGCCAACAAGAGCTTTTAAAGACATGGCATTGCAGCCTTTTGGCGTGCTTTTGGAATGCTTAAAAAAAGATGATGATTTTTTAATCATGTGTGCTACAAGTGGCGATACAGGACCTGCTACGCTAAAAAGCTTTGAAAATAAAAAAGGCATAAAAGTAGTTTGCATTTACCCAAATGAAGGCACAAGCAAAACTCAAGCTTTACAAATGACACACTCAAATGCAAGCAATTTAAAATCCATAGCCATTGAAGGTAATTTTGATGATGCACAAAATGCCCTAAAAACACTTTTAAATGATGAAGATTTTAAAAATACTTTAAAAGAAGAAAAGTTAAGTCTAAGTGCTGCAAATTCAGTTAATTTTGGAAGAATACTTTTTCAAATCATCTATCATTATTATGCTAGCTTAAAAATTGATAAAACAATAGACATCATCATTCCAAGTGGAAATTTTGGCGATGCTTTGGGAGCTTATTATGCTAAAAAAATGGGAGCAAATATAGGTAAAATTAAAATTGCTTCCAATTCAAACAATATCTTAAGTGAGTTTTTTAATACAGGTAAATATGATTTAAGAAATAAAAACTTACAAAAGACTATTTCCCCTGCTATGGATATACTCATATCATCAAATATAGAAAGATTGCTTTTTGATAAATTTAAAGATGAACGCACCAAAGAACTTATGCAAGCTTTAAAGAATGAAAAATATTATGAGCTTAGCCAAAAAGAACTAGAGCTTTTACAAGAAGACTTTGAAGCTGATTTTTGCAATGATGATGAGTGTATGCAATATATCAAACAATACAGCCACTTAGGACTTTTAGATCCTCACACTTGCACTTGCTTTAAAATGCTTGATTCTAACACCACGACACTCATCACTTCCACAGCACAATGGAGTAAATTTACCCCAAGTATGTATCAAGCAATTTATAACAAAGAATGTCAAGATGAACAAGCTTGTATGCAAGAACTTGCAAAAGAATTTAAGCAAGAAATTCATCCAAATATTGCAAGCTTATTTACAAGCACTCAAAAACAAAATCAAGTTTGCAAACTTGAAAATCTAAAACAAACTATTATAGAATGGATAAAACAATGATAATCATACCAGCAAGATTAAAATCAAGTCGTTTTGAAAATAAAATTTTATGTGAGATTGATAATTTACCTATGTTTATTTATACAGCTAAAAAAATGCAAGAAGTTGATGAAGTGTATGTGGCACTTGATGATGAAGAGGTTTTAAAAATAGCACAAAAACACAATATAAAAGCAGTTTTAACAAGCAAAAATCATGAAAGTGGCACTGATAGGATCAACGAAGCTTGTCAAATTTTAAAACTAAATGAAAATGAGCTAATTATTAATGTCCAAGCTGATGAGCCTTTTATAGAAACACAAAATATTAAAGATTTTAAAGAATTTAGCCAAAAAGCTTTTGAAGATGAGCTTTGTTTTATGAGTAGTTGCTACAAAGAAGTAGATGCGAAAGCTTGTGATGATCCAAATTTGGTTAAAGTAGTTACTGATAGTAATGATTATGCTTTATATTTTTCAAGATCTAAAATTCCTTATGAAAGGGCAAATTATAAACAAAATTTTAAAGCCCATCTTGGAATTTATGCATATAGGGTTAAAAATTTACAAGAATTTTGTACTTTAAAAAACTCAGCTTTAGAAGAATGTGAAAAATTAGAACAATTAAGAGCCTTAGAAAATGGCAAAAAAATCAAAATGTTAAAAATACAAAGTCAAAGCATAGGTATAGATACAAAAGAAGATTATGAAAGGGCTTTGGCTAAATTTGGAGTTAAAAAATGAAAAAAATATTTTTTTTACTAAGCTTGTTTTTTACACTTCATGCAAAAGAATTAATCGTAGGCATGGAGTTAGCCTACCCTCCTTTTGAAATGAGTGATACTAAAGGTAATCCAAGTGGTATTAGTGTAGAGTTTTTACAAGCCTTTGCTAAGGAAAAAAACTATGATTTAAAAATTCAAAACATAGCTTGGGATGGACTTATACCTGCTTTAAGAACTCAAAAAATAGATCTAATCATGTCTTCTATGAGTATAAGCGAGCAAAGAAAAAAAGTAATAGATTTTACCTTGCCTTATGCTAAGGCAAATTTAGCGATATTAAGCGCTAAAAAATCAAATATTAATTCCATAGAAGATTTAAATCAAAAAGGAAAAATCCTTGCTTTAAAAAGAGGTTCAAGTGCACATTTATATGCTCAAAAAAATCTTAAAAACGCAAAAATCTTAGTATTTGATAAAGAAAATGCAGCCATTTTAGAAGTCATTCAAGCAAAAGCTGATGCTTTTATTTATGATCAAATGAGTATTTATAAAGCATGGAAAAAACATCCTGAGCAAACAAAAGCTATTTTTACCCCTTTTGAAAAAACACCTGAGCAATGGGCCATAGCTTTAAATAAAAACAATACCAAATTAAAAGAAGAGCTCAATGAGTTTATTTTAAAATCTAAAAAAAATGGTCTTTTTGATAAACTAAGTCAAAAATATCTCAAAGATATACAAGAAGTTTTCAAAGAACAAAAGCTTGAGTTTTTCTTTTAAGAAAAACTCTTTTCAAGCTTTCTTGAAAACATAGAAATAGGTAAAGTTAAAAACAAATAACAAAGCGCTAAGGGAATATAAATTTCTAAAGTAGAAAAGGTAAAAGCATTAATTTCTTGAGCATTTTGAGTTAATTCTGAAATAGCTATAACGCTTAAAAGAGAGCTATCTTTAATCAAATTACTAAGTTGTCCACTTAGTGGTGCTAAGATATTTTTTAAAGCTTGAGGAAAAATCACACTTTTATAAATTTCAAACTCACTCAAACCTAAAGCCTTAGCACTTTCATATTGCATTTTATCAACACTTAAAATCCCTGCTCTAAATATTTCACAAATATAAGCACTAGCAAATAAAGCTAAAATCAAAACTCCACAAACATAGCGATTATCAAGCCCCAAATTATCTGCAAAAATATAATAAATCAATAAAATTTGCACTAGCAAAGGTGTGCCTCTAATAAGCTCTATAAAAACTCTTGCAAACATATTAAAAAGCACGATTTTACAAAGACTCATATAACACAAAATCAAAGCAAAAATCACACCTACAATCAAAGACAAAACACTAATAAAAAAACTCGTAAAAAAACCTTGTATCATTTTGTCTTTATACTCATAAATTGCCATAAAATCAAAATTATAACTAGCACTTAAAAAAGATAAATAAAAAAATAAAAACAATAAAAATGCTAGCAAAAAGGCATTAACCGCAAACACCTTTGGACTGATTTTTTTATGCTCATTAAATTTATTACGCACTATAAAAAGATGATTCAATTCTAGCCTTTATTTTTTATCAAATTTTTTAAGTTTTTCATCATTTAAACTAAGTTCCATCTTACGAATTTCTTCCTCACCGCTACGGACTAATTTTTTATCATATTTAAAATACTTATTTTTAATTTTATTTGGATACTCTAAAGAATTAAGTAGATATTTAAATAAATTTATCCTTGCTTTCTTTTTACTATCTGAATTAATGATCACCCAAGGACATTTTGGTGTATTAGAAGCTAAAAGCATAGAATATTTGGCTAGAGTGTATTTATCCCATAATTCTTGTGATTTTTCATCAACAACAGAAAGTTTGTATTGTTTTAGCGGATCTGTTCTCCTTTGCTCAAAACGCCTTTTTTGCTCTTGTTTGGAAACTGAAAAATAAAATTTAAAAAACAAAATTCCACTATCAAGTAGCATTTCTTCAAAAGAAGACACCTCACGCAAGAATTTTTTATGCTCATTTGGAGTACAAAAGCCCATCACAGGTTCCACCCCTGCTCTATTATACCAAGATCTATCAAAAATCACTATCTCTCCTGCTGCAGGCAAATGTGTCACATAACGCTGAAAATACCACTGAGTTCTTTCCACATCACTTGGTTTTTCAAGTGCTACCACACGACAACCTCTAGGATTTAAATGTTCAATTAATCTTTTAATAGCACCACCTTTTCCTGCTGCATCACGCCCTTCAATTAAAATCAAAACTTTTAATCCTTTATCTTTGACATGATTTTGAAATTTTAAAAGCTCAATTTGTAATCTTCTAAGCTCGCTTTCATACTCAAGTGTTGATTTTTTCACTTTAATAAGAGTAAATTTATCCTTATCCACAACAAACTCCTTAATTTAGGATAATTATTAACTTAAATTTACCACAAATAAGTAAAATAAAACAAATTTAATTTTCAATTTCAAGGAGAAAAATGCGTTTTTTAGCGGTATTTTTTATTTTTTTAAATTTAGCTTTTGCTAACAATGGAGTATTATCACTTAATGAAGCCTTTAAACTCAATACTCACAGCAATAATCAAGGAATTTTTTTAAAAATCAATCTTGCAGATAGAATTTATCTTTATAAAGATCAAATCAAAGTAGAATTAGACTCTAATGATATTACTTCTTTATTAAATTTCCCACAAACTCAAACTAGAGAAAACAAAGAAGTAATTTTTAGCCAACTTGAACTTTTCATACCTCAATTATTATTAGATGATTTTATTAAAAATAACAAAGCAAAACTTTCCCTAGCTTATCAAGGTTGTTCAGAAGAAGGTTTATGCTATCGTCCTATATATGTAAATTATGAGCTTAATAAACAAAATGGAATTTATGCTATAAAATCCACTAAAGATCAATTTAAAAAGCAAAATGAAGATGAACAAATTGCTAATGATTTAAGTACGCAAAATATATTTATCACACTTTTGACTTTCTTTGGTTATGGCTTATTATTAGCACTTACTCCTTGCATTTTACCAATGATACCTATTCTTTCTTCATTAATTGCAATGAAGCTCAAAGACAAACCATCTAAAAAACATAGCTTTTATTTATCTTTTATCTATGTCTTTTTTATGTCTTTAGCTTATGCTATAGCAGGTGCTTTAGTAGGCCTTGCAGGGGCTAATGTACAAGGTTTATTACAACAACCTTGGATTATCATTACTTTTGCAGGCATTTTTGTATTACTTTCACTTTCTATGTTTGGACTTTATGAATTACAATTACCGCTTAAATTTCAAAATTTTATCAATAAAAAAATAGAAGGCAAAAATGGAGTTTTTGGTATAGCTATCATGGGCTTTTTATCAGCTCTTATTGTAGGTCCTTGCGTGGCTGCACCTTTAGCAGGAGCTTTGCTTTATATTACTAATAGTGGTGATGTATTTTTGGGAGGACTTTCTTTATTTGTGATGAGTTTTGGTATGGGCATGCCTTTACTCTTAATAGGTCTTGGAGGAAATCTTTTAAAAAGTGGGGCTTGGATGCTTAAGATAAAGATTTTCTTTGGTTTTATCATGCTCATTATGGCAGTTTGGATGCTAGAAAGAATACTTAGTGCAAATATCATTTTGATACTTTATGGAATTATAGGGATATTTTTTGCTAGTTTTATGGGTTTATTTGATGAAGCTAAAACTAATTTTGATAAATTTAAAAAAGCGAGTATGATTTTAGTTTTAACTTACAGTTTAAGCCTAATTTTAGGCGGCTCAATGGGTTCAAAAAGCTTACTAAAACCTCTTGAGTTTAACCTTGCTTCAAAAGAAAATAGCCCTAGTTTAAGTTTTAAAACCATTAAAAATTTAAAAGAACTTAAGCAAGAATTACAAAATTCTACCAAACCTGTTATGCTTGAATTTACAGCCGCTTGGTGTGAAAACTGCAAGCTCTTAGAAGAATATACTTTTACAGATGCTAAAGTACAAAATTTACTTGCTAATTATACACTTTTAAAAGCAGATGTAACACATAATAGCCAAGAAGATTTAGCTCTTATGAAAGAATTTGGAGTTTTTGGACCTCCTGTGATGATATTTTTTAACAAAAGTGAAGAAAAAGGACGCATTATAGGCTATGTAGATGCAAATGAATTTTTAAGTAAAGTTCCTTGATGAGCTCTATTAAATCTTTACAAATTGGCAAAATCAAAAACTATAATAAATTTCATTCAGCATTTATCAAGGATATTTATTTAGATTCTTTGCAAATTTATACAGATTGTATTCTTAATAATGAAATAGCCGATAAAATTCATCATGGAAATTTAGAAAAAGTTGTTTTTGTAAATAGTGTACAAAACTATACTTTATGGAATAATTATTTAAATAAATACTTAAATTTTGGAGAAATGGGAGAGAATTTAAGTATTGATGGTTTAAATGAAAATAATGTTTGTTGTGGAGATATACATGAGATAGGTACTTGTATTTTACAAGTAAGTCAACCGCGCAAGCCTTGTTTTAAAATTTCTAGCATACACAATCACTTAAATTTCACTCAAGAAATTTTCAAAAGTGGAAGAACTGGATGGTATTATAGAGTCTTAAAAGAAGGCATAATAAACAAAAACGACAAAATCAAAATCTTACAAAAAGATGAAACTAATTTAAGTATTATGGAGTTAAATCAATTATTTTTTAATCCTTTTAAAAATTCAAATTCTTTAGAAAAATTAGAAAAAATTTCCACCCTAACAAAAGGATGGAAAGAGAGTGTTCAAGCTAGATTAAACCATACTTATGATAATTCTTATATGTTTATTTAAAAAATCCTTTTATCCCCATAAGCTGATATTGCCATAGTTTTTCTATAAAAATTTTAAGTTTTATTGCCAAAAGACCACTAATTGGTTTATGTAAAACCGTGCCAACTGCATAATCTTTTCCTATTGAACAAACGGTATTTCCACTCACAAAAGAAAATTCTTGTTTAAAATCTTTCTCATCAATCATAGCCATTAAAGCTTTAGCCACATAAGCTCCTTCTCTTAATGCAAGCTGGGCTGTTGGAGGATATGGAGTGTTAGTTTTAGGGTTTTTAAATAAACTATTATCGCCTATAAAAAAGTATTTTGATGAATTTTCAACATTTAATGGATGCATAAAAGCATCTACTTCTATACGCGATCTTGTGCTTGGAAAATCTGAGCTATTTTCTATAACGCTATTACCTCTAACTCCTGCAGTCCAAATGATAGTATTAGCTTTAATAAATTCTCCCCCATCAAGCCTTATACCATTTTTTTCACATTCTATAATTTTAGATTTTTCATATACTTTCACACCAAGTGCTTCTAGTCTTTGCTTTGCTTTTAGAGCCAAACTTTTATCAAACATAGGTAAAATTTGATCCATAGCTTCAATAATAGAAAGTTCTAATTTCTCATAAGAAATTTGCTCTTTTTGACAAAATATTTTAAGCTCTTTAGCTAAAGAAGCTACAAATTCAACCCCGCTTAAGCCCCCGCCACAAACTGCGATTTTTAAATCATCTTCATTTTTGGTGGTTTTATAATTTTTTATTTTCTCATATATTATTTCATTAATTTTTAAAGCATTTTCATAATTATCTATACTCAAAGCATATTCTTGCATGTCTTTAATACCAAAAGTTTCTTTGGCGAAACCAAGCCCACATACTAAAATATCAAAGTCAAATTCATTATTTTTAGTAAAAACTTTGTCTTTAGAAATTTTTAAAACTTCATCTTGGATAAAGTTGATTTTTGGATTTAATAAAGGCAAAAGATCATATTTTGAACTATAAATATCTTCATTGGAAGCTACTTTGTGTAGTAAAATAGTATGATAATGATAAGAATTATTATTAATCAAACTCACTTGTGCTTTTTCAAAAAACTCATCAGGTAAGGCTTTTATAGCTGATAAAGTAGCATATCCTGCACCTAAAAACAAAATTTTCTTTTTTTGCATGGATTTTCCTTTAATTTGATAAAAAAATAAATAAAAATTTGGCATAATGGTATTATTTTTTATCTTAAAATATTTTTTATTTAAATTTAGCAAGGAAAAAGCATGCAAAGACAAACTTGGAGTAATACGCTAACTTATATCCTTACAGTAGCAGGAGCGACTATTGGTTTTGGAGCCACTTGGCGTTTTCCATATTTAGTGGGTGAAAATGGAGGCGGTGCTTATGTTTTGGCCTTTTGTATAGCTATGATTTTTATAGGAATTCCTGTGATTTTGGTCGAAAATGTCATAGGAAGACGCAGAATGCTAAATTCAGTCGATGCTTTTGGCGGAAAAACAAGTGATGGAGTTAAAATATCTAATTCTTGGCAAGGTGTTGGCTATATGGGACTTTTAGGTAGTTTTGGAATCATGGCTTATTATATGGTAATAGGCGGATGGGTTTTAGCTTATATTTTTAAAATTATCATAGGCGATTTTAATCTTTCAAGTCCCATTAACGCTCAATATACAAGCGAATTTTATAGCTCTACTATAGAAAATAATCCTTTATTAATAGGAATTTTTACTACTATATTTGTGATAATTAATTGGATTATCTTAAAAAAAGGTGTGATTGATGGCATAGAAAAGTCAGTAAAATACCTTATGCCATTTTTGTTTATCTGCCTTTTGGTTGTTGTTGCACGCAATTTAACTCTTGAAGGAGCAAGCGAGGGTGTGAAATTTTACCTTACTCCTGATCTTTCTAAAATCACTCCCAAATTGTTTATAGATGTTTTAGGACAAGTATTTTTTGCCTTATCTTTGGGTTTTGGTGTAATGATAACCTTATCATCTCACCTTAAGAAAAATGAGAATTTAATCAAAACTTCTGTTTATACAGGAATTTTAAACACTCTCATAGCAGTGCTTGCTGGATTTATGATTTTCCCAGCTTTATTTAGCGTAGGTTTAACCCCTGATAGTGGGCCATCTTTGGTTTTTAAAACCTTGCCCGTTGCATTTTCACATATACCTTTTGGAAGTATAATTTGTGTGTTTTTCTTTTTGCTTTTAATCATCGCTGCACTTACTACAAGCTTACCAATTTATCAAGTAATCATTAGTGTTTTAGAGGAAAAATTTAAACTAGCTAAAAATACCGCTATTAATCTAACACTTGGAAGTATTTTTGTTTTAGGGAATTTACCATGTATACTTACCTATGGTCCTTTAAGAGATATTACTATCATCAAGGGAAAAAATATTTTTGATAGCTTTGATTTTATTAGTGGAAATATATTCTTTGTTTTAACCGCATTTTTTTGTTGTATTTATGTAGGTTGGGTGCTTAAAAAAGATGCTATTTATGAACTTTCCAATCAAAATACCCTAAAAGGAAGTATTTTTAAATTATGGTATTATTATGTTAAATTTATTATACCTTTGATTATCTTAGTGATTTTTTATTTTGGAATTTTTTAATTTATACTCATAACGCTTTAACATGCTTATATTTCCTTCAAGGCCTCCTTGATGGATATATAAGATTTTTCCACCAAATTGCTCTTTATGAGCTAATAAAGTTTTAAAACCCACCATATCATAAAGCAAATCAAACTCCACTCCACATTCTTTTTTTAAATCCTTATAAAGCTCATAAAATTCTAAATAAGGCTTAGCAAAATGATATTTTTTAGGTGAATTTAATATGGTTAAATTATCAAAATCATAATTTGGCTCTAAGCTTAAAATTTGCTCTTTTAAATATGCACTATCGCCCACACAAGCACATGTAAAAACTTTAAATTTACTATGTTTAGCCAAAAAAGCCGCAGAAGTTCCTGTACCTGAAGGTAAAAAAATACTTACAGTTTCACTTAACTGCTCACTAAGCTCTAAGGCTAGTTGCTGGTATCCAAATTCAGCTTCTTTTATAGCCACACCCTCTTCTATAAAAATATCATCATCTTTTTTCAAGGCTAGAGCTTGCAGTCTTCTTGTGGGATAATTTATATTTTCTATCAACTTCACATTGTGTTTTAATGCAAATTCTAAATTTCCATGGGGATTTTCTTTTAAAAAAGAACTCATTTTTTCACAAACAAAAATAAGCGAAAAATCATTTTCGTAACAAAACTTAGCTAAAGCAACTAAAGCATTACTTTGAGAGGAGCCAAAAGAAATAAATCTTTGTCCTTTTTTAAATAAATGTTTATTTTTTTCAAATAAGGCTAGTTTTCTAGCCTTATTTCCATTAATATAACCTAGTAAATCATCTCTTTTGAGTAAAAATTCAAAATCTTTGTATTTTAAAACATCAATTCTACTTGCTATCAAGGTATTTTTCAACCTTTTCTAAAGCATTATTTGTATTGATATTAAACTTAATCTCTATTCTACGACTTGCCCCTTTGTCTTCTTTACCATCTTTCATAATCACATCAGAATAAGATCTACCACTTGCCATTAAAAGTTTTTGCAATCTTGGATCTTTGTAAAATGAGTGTATAAAACTCATCACAGCATAAGCTCTTTTTTGTGATAAATCAAGATTATATATATAAGAGCCTGCACTATCTGTGTGACCTTCTATGACTATATTTTCTATACTATTTAAGATATTTTCATCTTTTAAGATATTGTCAAAATACTGTGTTAAAATTGCCTTTAAATTCTCTTTTGCTTGAGCTTTTAGAGTAAAAGAATTTGTATCAAAAAGCACTTCAGAAGGTAAAACTATCGCGCCTGTATTAGAATCTAAGGTAATATTAGTATCAAATTTTGCTTGAAGATTTTTGATGGTATTTTCTTTGATTAATCCTAGTTCTTTGATTTTACTTTTCGCCTCATCAAAATTACGCTCTAATTCTTTGATTTCCTCATCTTTTTTATTTAATCTTTCAAGTAAAGCAAAAATTTGCTGATCTTTTTCATCTAAACTTGAATTTAAATCTTGATTAAGTTTAGTAATATTAGCTTCTAAAGCTTGTTTTTGCTTGTTGATATTATCAAGTGTACTTGAGGTATTACTTAATTTTTGGCTAAGACTTTTTAAAATATCTTCTTTTTGGTTTAATTCTTCTTTATTCTCTCTTAAGCGTTCTTCTTGTTTTTGTAAATTTTCTTTTATGATTTGTAAATCACTTTGAGTTAAAACATACTTAACAACTATAGCTCCAATAAGCAAAATAAATATAAAAAGCAAGCCCGCCATTAAATCTGCATAAGCTATCCAAAAATTATTTTCTTCATTGTTAGAATTATTTTTTATCATCTATTTTTTCATCTTCTTTTTGATTTTCAAGCTTTGCAATAACTTGTGTGGTTTGCTCATCTAATTCTTTGCTTTCTTCTTTAAATTCTTGCATTAGTGAAATTTTTTCGTCAATATTTTTTTCATCTTCATAAGCTTCTTTAAAAGTATGCATACCCTCTATAATACTTGCCCTAAAGCCTTCAAAAAGCTTAGTTTGATTATCAAGCATAAGATTTTGATATTTTTCAATATTATTTGAAAAATTATTTACCTTTTCATCTAAAGCACTCACACTTTTATCTAAATGCACAATCTTATCTGAACTCACATCTAAGAGTCTATTATATTGCTCTGAAATTCTTAAAGTTAAATCTTTTATGTTTGAATTTAACATATTTACCGCATTTGCAATCTCGCTATAAGTTTTAACAATATCTTTTTGCTCTCTTTGGGTTTTAGATAAATCACTCATAGTTTGTTTTACATGCTCACTGCTTAATCTTACAGCTTTTTCTTCAGCATTTACAAGCTCTTGAAAAACTTTGAATTTTCTATCTATTGTATTATCTAGTTCTTTAAAAAATTCCTCATTGCTTACATGTTCAAAAATCGTGCCTATTTTTTCAAAATGTTGCAAACTTTCTTGAAGATATTTTCTATCAATTTCTTCTTTAGACCAGAAAAAATCGCTTGTTGCGTTTTTTTGACGATTTAGAAGTTTTTGGAATTTACTACTACCGTATTTTTCAAAAAATATCCACCAAAGTGCTAAGAAAATTCCATAAATTGATACATAAAAGGCTGTTCCTACTCCATTTAATAAAACTGAAATCTCTTGTTCTAAGCCCGCTGTGTCGCTTGAATTAAAATTTGGCATAGACATGGCTATACTTATAAAAGTTCCTAAAATACCAAGCATAGGAAAAATAGCTGCACCCACAGAAGCAAAATTTTCATTTCTCAAATCTTTCACATAAGCATATGCAAAATCATCAAAGCTAGCATTTGACTTTGTTTCTTTACCTATAACTAAAAAATGCTTCATAATATAGCGTTTTAATATCAGCTTAAACTCATCTTTTTGTTGCTCAAAAATACTTGAAGCATAATCAGCACTATGTCTAGCAAAGATCAAAGCCACTAAAAAGATAATCCCTATCATTACAACACTATGTAATTCTACTTTAAAATCAATCTTTCCAAAATACCCTAAAAGCACTAAAATATACAATATAGCAGGGATAAAAACAATCTTTAAATAAGCAACAATTCCTGTACTACCTTTTCCTTCAGGTAATACAAGATCAGAAAAATCATCAGTTGTTTTAACTTCCATTTTATAAACCTTTGTTAATTTTACTCTAAAAATTTAAAATCTTCACAGGAAAATCAACTAAGAGTTATAAAACTCTTAGTTTCTATCGATACAATTTAAATCGCTAAAAGCGCACTCTAAGCGTTTGATCATACTCTCTTCGCCCGCTCTAAGCCATACTCTTGGATCATAATATTTTTTATTTGGCTTATCTTCTCCATCTGGATTACCAATTTGGCCTTGCAAATAAGCTTTATTTTTAAGCTCATACTCTCTAACACCATCCCAAAAAGCCCATTGTGTATCTGTATCAATATTCATCTTAATTACACCATAGCTAAGTGCTGCTTTGATATCCTCTATATCGCTACCACTGCCACCATGGAAAACAAAATTGATTGGTTTATCTTCACCAAGATTGAATTTTTCTTTTACATAATTTTGAGAGTTTTTAAGAATTTCAGGTCTTAAAATCACATTTCCTGGTTTATATACTCCATGTACATTACCAAAACTAGCTGCAATTGAAAATCTATCACTAATTTTAGAAAGTCTCTCATAAGCTAATGCTACATCTTCAGGCTGAGTGTATAATTTTGCATTATCAATATTAGTATTATCCACTCCATCTTCTTCACCACCCGTACATCCTAGCTCAAGCTCTAAAGAAATTCCAAGCTCAGACATTTGTTTTAAATAATTCTCACAAGTGCCTAGATTACTTTCTAAATCCTCTTCACTTAAATCAATCATATGAGAGCTAAACAAAGGCTTACCTGTTTCTTTTTTAAACTCAATATTTGCTTCAATCAAAGCATCAATCCAAGGAAGTAATTTTCTAGCAGCATGATCTGTGTGTAAAATTACTGGAACTCCATAAGCTTTTGCCATTAAATGCACATGTCTTGCACCACTTATAGCACCAAGCACATCAGCTTTTGGACAAGCTTTTCCTGCTACAAATTTAGCTCCACCATTTGAAAATTGAATAATCACAGGTGAATTAACTTTTTTAGCACTTTCTAAAACCGCATTAATAGAATTTGTCCCCACGACATTTACCGCAGGGATAGCAAATCCTTCTTTTTTTGCATAATTATATACGGTATTTAGATCATCGCCACTTAAAACACCTGGTTTGACAAGATCTAATACACCCATTATTTATATTCCACTTTTGCTTTTTGACGAAGCTCTTGAGCTTTTTTATTCATAAGTTCTTTAAATTCTTCCATTTTGATATTGCTTTCAATACCTGCTTTTACTTCATTATAACTCATAGTACTTTTCGCTCTAGCATCTTCTTTTAAAATAATATGATATCCAAAATCACTTTTTACTGGTGTTTTAGAAATAGTGCCTTTTTTCATAGAAAAAGCTGCATCAGCAAATGGTTTTACCATAGTTGATTCAGCAAACCATCCAAGATCACCACCTTGAGCCGAAGAACCTTTGTCGATTGATTTTTCTTTTGCAAGTTGAGCAAATTTATCATTTAAAGCTTTTCCACTTAACTTACTAAGCTCGGCAATAATATCTTTAGCTTCTTTTTCACTAGTTACCAAAATATGCTTAGCTTTTACTTGAGCTGGTTTAGTAAATTTATCTTTATTTGCTTCATAGTATTTTTTAGCCTTAGCATCATCATTTTTGATAGAATCAAAAATTTTCTTTTGATAGATATTTACCATGATAGCTTCTTTAGCACGCTCTAATTCTTCTTTATATGAAGGATCATTTTCTATTTTTTGAGCTTTAGCGTCTTTTAATACAAGTTGTTGGATGATATATTGATCAATGATTGCTTTTTTTTGTTCAGCTGGTAAGTCAGTGATTTTAGCACCTCTTAACATAGGAGCAAAAAACTCATTTACTTCTGTATCGCTAATATTGTTTCCATCAAGGGTTGCAACCACCGCAGCATTTAAACTCAAACCTGTTAATAAAGCCGCAGCAACTAAAGAAATTTTTTTCATTGTTTTTCCTTTGAAATAGTTTTGTTGATTTTATTATATCTAAACTTTATTTAAAGCCGATTAACATACAATAAGTTTATGAAAAGAAATTTAGAAATTAAAGAATTATTTTTAAAACATTTTGGACAAGCAAAAACAGAATTAGTTTTTAGTAATGCTTATGAACTTATAGTTTGTGTTATGCTTTCAGCTCAATGTACTGATAAAAGGGTTAATCTCATCACACCGGCTTTATTTAAAGCTTACCCTAGTGTGCAAGATTTAGCTAAGGCAAATTTATCTTCTTTAAAACTTTTGATTAATTCTTGCTCATTTTATAATAATAAAGCACAAAATTTAATCAAAATGGCTCAAGCAGTTTGCGAGCAATTTAATGGTGAAATTCCAATGGACGAGCAAGATTTGAAAACTCTAGCAGGCGTAGGACAAAAAACTGCACATGTAGTGATGATAGAATGGTGCGGGGCTAATTGCATGGCTGTAGATACCCATGTATTTAGAGTTTCACACAGACTTAATCTTAGCAAAGCCAAAACTCCTGAAGAAACCGAAAAAGACTTAACTAAAATTTTTAAAGATAATCTAAACTATCTTCATCAAGCTATGGTGCTTTTTGGGCGTTATACATGTAAAGCTAAAAATCCTTTATGCAAAGAGTGCTTTTTAAATCATTTATGCAAAAGTAAAGATAAGAAAATTTAATCTAGCACCAATTTAGTGCTAGATGATTTTAATGAAAGAATGGTAGATACAAGAAAGCATTGATGACTAAAGCATTTACTATATCTATGAAAAACGCACCCACTAAAGGTACAATAATAAATGCCATATGGCTCATACCATAGTGATTTGTTACAGTTTGCATATTTACCATAGCTGTTGGAGTAGCGCCCAAACCAAAACCACAATGTCCTGCTGCTAAAACTGCTGCGTCATAATCTTTTCCACATACCCTAAAAGTGATAAATATAGCATAAGCAGCCATCATAGCAACCTGAACAGCTAAAATTACCAACATCGGTAGTGCAAGAGTTACTAAATCCCAAAGATTAATAGTCATTAGAGCTAAAGCTAAAAATAAAGACAAGCTTACATTACCTAAAACTGATACTTCTCTATCAAATACATGATGAATTTTTGTAGCTGATAAAACATTTCTTAAAACCACACCTACAAAAAGACAATACACAAAAGTTGGTAAAGTAAAACCTGTATTTGTTTTAATATAAGTAGACAAAGCACTACCTATTAATAAACATAAAGCAATTAATGCCAAAGATTCTATAAAAGAAGAAGGTGTGATTAGTCTTTCTTTTTCTGGAGACTGGAAATTTAAAATCGCATCTTTATCATCATTTTGCTTTGGAACTACTAACTTATATTTATTGACTAAATATCTTGCAACAGGCCCACCTATGATACCACCTGAAATAAGCCCAAAAGTAGCACAAGCAATAGCAACAGTAGTTGCACTAGAGTAAAAATAAGGTTCTTTAATAAATTCAGCTGCCCATGCTGCACCTGTTCCATGACCGCCACTCATTGTAACAGAACCTGCTATAAGTCCCATTAGTGGATTTTGCCCCATAGCACTTGCCACACCTATGCCAACTATATTTTGCGCAAAAAGCAAGCCAACAACAACAACTAAAAAAATTGCTAATTTTCTTCCACCCTTTTTTAAAGAAGCAAAATCAGCTAACAAACCAATACTTGAAAAAAATGCAAGCATTAAAGGATCTTTCATAGATTCATCAAATTTAATATCCAATGAGAAGAAACTATGTAAGATCAAAAGAATAATCGCAGCAATCCCACCACCAACAACTGGCTCAGGGATATTATAATCACGAAGAAATTTTACCCTTTTAATGACAAATACGCCTAAAAGCAATACTATAACCATAGTAACTAGCGTTGCATAAAAATCAAATTTCATAATTCTCCTTTGTTTGATTTATTTATCAATTGTATTCTAAATGACTTTAAAACAACGCAAATAAACAACACTCTTTTCTTATAATATTACAAAATGAAACACTTTTAGTCTTTTTTACTCTGAAATTAAAACAATATTATGATATAAATTAATATTTTTAAGCAAAGATAGCTTTGCTCTGCTAAGCTCTTGGAGTGAATTTATAAACAAAGCGTCCGCATCAAGATAATCTTTTAATTCACTGCGACCTAATTCATATTTTTCTAAATATAGCTGTGTAATTTTTTCTTGATTAACATTAATGTCTTTTACTAATTTTAACAAATCATTATAATACTTGTCATTTTCATAACAAAAATTAAATTCATGGATAGTTCTTTGTAATACATCTTTATATTCAACCAAACGAGCTTGGTATGTTAATTCAGAAATTTTTACATTTTGTTTTACTCTATAAAAGTCCAAAAATGGTAAGTCAATGGCGACATTGCCTCCTAAAATTAAAAATTTAAAACTTTCATCAATATTCTTATCATTCCCATCTAAATTTCCCAATATTTTTATGCTAGGTAAAATACTTTTTTGCACACTTGTATAATCCTTGTAAGAAGCCATAAGTTGATTTAGTTTTGCTTGAACTTGTGGTCTATAAGCAAGCATTTTTAATTCTATATCAAAATTAATTTTTTGCAAAGAAAAATCTTCAAGAGTATAATTTAGTATTTTATTAATCAAATGCTCATCATCTTTACCCAGTAAGTCTTTTATATTTTTAAGAGTTAAGTCTTTATTTTGCAAATTTGTAATGATATTTTGTTTAGTGTTTAATAAAGATTTTTTAATATTTAAAAGATCTATATATTCAACTTTTCCATAATTAAGTTTAGTAGTATAAATTTCTAGCATTTGCTCTAGATTTTTTAAATGTTTGTTTAATAAATGATCTACATCATTGAAATAAATAAATTCAAAAATACTATTTATCGCTAAATTAATCGTATCAAGCTCTAAAGAGTGCAACTCATACTCACTCGCCTTTGCTAAAAATTCAGAACTAGCAACTTGATCTGAAATTTTGCCATATATATCAAGCTCATAATTTAACATAATGCCATTTGAAAAACTATGCGTTTTTGTGCCATTGTTTAAATTTTTTCTTATATTTGCACCAAAATTTCCACTCAAAGTAGGATAAAGATCTAAATTTAAAAGCTTATATCTAGCTAAGGTACTTAAAAAATTAATCCTTGCTATATTTAAGTCTTTATTATTATCAATAATAGCTTTTAAGATATTATTTAAGTCTTGATTGTTATATTTTTCCCACCAAGCCTTGCTTGCGTTAAAATCTTCAAAATATTCTTTTTTTATTTGCTCTTGAGATACTTGCTCTAATTTTACACCTATGCAGGCATTTAAAAAAAAGGCTATAAAAAATAATAAAAATATTCTCATCTCATTCCTTTGATAAAGCACTAATAGGATTTAAATTTGCTGCATTTTTTGCTGGGAAAAATCCAAAAACCACTCCGATTAAAACCGAACTTAAAAGCCCTAAAAATACCGAATTTAATGAAAGTATCATCGTAAAACCAAAATTTAAAGAATTAAATACTTCAATGATGATAAAAGAAAGCATTACTCCAAAAATAGCCCCTAAAGAACAAATCAACACAGCTTCGATTAAAAACTGCATTAAAATATCTTCTTTTCTAGCTCCAATAGCCATTCTAACTCCAATTTCTCTTGTGCGCTCACTTACTGAAACAAGCATGATATTCATCACACCAATACCACCTACTATCAAAGATACCACTGCAATAGAAGAAATAAGTAAAGTCAAAGTAGCAGTATTTTCCTCAATGGCATTTTTAATCGCGTCAGAATTTATAGTAAAAAAATCTTTTTTTCCGCGTTTAATCTCTAAAATTTTTACCATAGCTTCTTCAGCCAAAGCAGGATTTACCTCATCTTTTACCTTAGTTACTATGGCTCTTATTTGTTTATCTCCTGTGATTTTATTCATCAAAGTAGAATAAGGAGTATAAATTTTAATGGTATTTTCATCAGCTCTAAAGCCTTTATTATCTCTTTCTTTTTTTAAAACACCAACTATAGTTAAAGGTTGCTTGTTAAAAATCACGCTTTTACCTAAAACATCTTTAACGCTGATATTATCAAATAAAATTCTCAAAGCATTTTCATCTATAATGCAAATATTAGTATTATCTTTTATATCTTCATTATTAATAAACCTACCATCTACCATCACAAAACCTCTAAGTCTTAGATGATTTGGTCCTACTCCATAAATTCTAGCTTGTAAAGAATTATTCTTATAAGTTACCACCCCTATTTTACCCACATCTGCTTCTACTGCTTCTAAATAAGGCAAAGAACTTAAGGTTTTTAAATCGCTTAAATTAAGCCTTGTTCTGCCTGATCGAATATCTCCCAAGCCACGCCCTGAAACAACTTCTATGGTATTAGTCCCAATAGAGCTAATAGAAGCAAGTATGTTTTGTTGGGCTCCAAGCCCTAAAGCAACCACGCAAACTACTGAAGCTATGCCTATGATAATACCAAGCATAGTAAGCAAAGAGCGTAGTTTGTGTGCTACAATGGAAGCTATGGACATTTTTAAACTTTCAAAAAGCTGATTTTTAAGCAAATTAAAGCTTTTTTTCTCTTTTGGCATTAACTTAGTTTTTATTTCATCTGTTTTTTTTGCACCATTATCACTTATAATCTTACCATCTTTAATTTCTATAACTCTTTTTGCTCTAGCAGCTATTTCTCTATCATGAGTGACTAAAACTACGGTGTGTCCTTGCTCATTTAGTTTATTTAAAATTTCTAAAACTATCTTACCGCTTTTAGAATCAAGCGCACCCGTTGGCTCATCTGCTAAAATAAGCTCACCACCATTCATCAAAGCTCTTGCTATGGAAACTCTTTGCTGTTGCCCACCACTTAGTTCATTTGGCTTTGATAATTCTTTATGATCAAGCTCTAAAAAAGAAAGTAATTCTTTAGCCTTTTGTGATCTTTCTTGTTTGTTTTTACCTGCATAAACAGCAGGTAAGGCTACATTATCTTTAGCATTTAAAAGACTAAGCAAATTATATCTTTGGAATATAAAACCAATTTTTTCGCGTCTAATTCTTGCTTTTTCATCTTTGCTTAAATTAGTTACTTCATATGCATCTAAAAAATATTTTCCACTACTTGGTTCATCAAGTGTGCCTATAATATTTAAAAGAGAGGTTTTACCACTTCCTGATTGTCCTATAATGGCTACAAATTCTCCCTTTTGAATATAAAGATTAATATTTTCTAAAATAGTTGTATTATTAATCTTTTTTTGTATATTTTCTAAGCGTATCATTTTTTATTTTTACCTATGATAACTAAATCACCCTCATTAATACCATCTAAAATTTGAGTATTTAAACTATCTTTGATACCTAATTTAACAGGTGTTTTTACACTTATATTATTGGCTTTTAAAATTTCTACATAATAACCACTTGTATCGCTTTTTATAGCTAAAGTTGGTATAACTAAAGTATTATTTTCTGTTTTAATAGCAATTTCATTTTCTGTACTCATACCTATGCGTAAAAAATTATTATCATTTTTTACAAAAACCCTTGCATAATAATACACAGCGCTAGTGCTAGTACTTGAGTTTGAGTTTAAATTTGTATTGCTTGTTGCATCACTTATGGTAGTATTTGCTGGATCTATACTTGAAATAGTTGCTTCATATTTTTTATCAGGCTCATTTAAAATGCTAAATTTTACCTTTTTTCCAACACTAATTTTATTAATATCAGCTTCAGCTATTTGCATACGAATTTCCATTTCACTTAAATCAGCCAAGCGCACTATACTTGGTGTATTTTGGTTTGCATTTACAGTTTGCCCCTCTTCAACTGCTACATTGATAATCTCACCCTTACTAGGTGCAGTTATAGTAGTATAAGCTAAATCTTTTTGAGCATTTTTTAAAGAAATTTCAAGTTGAGTAGTTTGAGCTTTTAAATCAGCCACATTTGCTCTTAAGGCATAAAAAGTATTTTTAAGATTTTCAAGATTTTCTAAAGAGGTAGCCTTTTTGGCATAAAGTTTTTGCTCTCTTTGGTATTGTTTAGTAGCTATATCAAGAGCGATTTTTTTACTTTCTAAATTTGCCTTTGCACTTTCAAGTCTAGCTTTAGTAATATCTAAATCATTTTGTTGTTTATCTTTATCAATTTGTGCGATTAAATCACCCTCATTAACACGATCGCCCAATTTTACATATAGTTTAGTAATTTGCCCACTAACTTGTGCACCAACATCAACTTGGGTTTTTGCATAAACTTCACCTATTGCTTCTATGCTTTGAGTAATGTCTTGTTTTTTAACCTCATAAGTTAGATAATTATATTCTTCCTTATTTGCAAAAAAGTAAAAATACACCCCTATAATAAGTATAATCAAAAATATGCTCAAATAAATTATTTTTTTCATTTTAATCCTTTAAAAACCGCATAATAAAACATTTGTGTGAAGTAAAAATAAAATTGTAGCAATAAAATATAATTTTAACAATTTTAAAGCTTATAAGGTATAAGATAAATTAAACTAAAAATAAGGAAATTATATGCAAGATTATTTAAATTTAATGCAAAATCGCTCTTCCATTAGAGCATATACTCAAGAAAAAATTTCTAGAGAGAACTTAGAATATATCTTAGAATGTGCTAGATTATCTCCTAGTTCTTTAGGGCTTGAACCTTGGAAATTCTTGGTTTTTCAAAAAGATGAACATAAAAAAGAAATTGCCAAAATAGCTAACAATCAAAATCATGTAGCAAATTGTGCTGCTATTATTGTTGTGATCTCAAGAGCTGATTTTAAAGATTATTTTGAAGAAAAACTAAAAAAGCGTGGTTTAAGCCAAGAAGAATTAAACAAACGCTTGCAAACCTATAAGCCATTTTTAGACGCAATGGATTTAGAACAAAGTTTTATTTATGCAAAAGAGCAAAGTCATCTTGCTATTGCAAATATTATCAATGCTGCTTATAGTTTAAATTTAGGTTCGTGTATTATCGGTGGCTTTGATAAAGATAAAATCAATCAATATTTAAATTTAGACACTACCAAACAAAGAGTATCTATGCTTATTGCTCTAGGACATGCCCAAAAAAATTCTAGTACAGAAAAAGCTCGTTTTGCATTTAATGAAGTGGTAGAATTTAAAGATTAATCAAATATCAAAACTCCATTTAAATTTTATATAATAAAATAATATTTTTAAAATAAAATGGAGTTTTAAATGCAAGGAAATTTTTTAAAGATTTTTGGCGTATTGCCATTTTTAGCAGTAGCTTTTATTAACGCTTTTGTGGATTTAGGACACAAAATCATCATACAAAATACCATTTATAAATTTTATGAAGATAGCACCCAACTTTTTCTAACTGCTATTGTCAATGCTTTAATGCTTTTGCCTTTTATTCTTATGCTTTCACCATCTGGATTTTTAGCGGATAAATTTCCTAAAAATAAAATCATGAAAATATCTGCATTATTTTCAGTAATATTAACTTGTATTATTTGTTTGTGTTATTATCTTGGAGCATTTTGGCTTGCATTTACAATGACTTTTATCATGGGAGTGCAATCTGCCTTATACTCTCCTGCAAAATATGGCTTTATAAAAGAATTAGTAGGAAAAGAGTTTTTAGCTATGGGAAATGGAGCTGTCAATGCAGTAAGTATTGTGGCTATTTTAGCCGGTATGGCAGTATTTTCTCTAAGCTTTGAAATGCTTTTTGAGTCAAATTTTAACACTCCTTCGGATATTTTAACACAAATTGCACCTTTGGGTTTTGTATTAATAGCTTTTGCTTTATTAGAACTTTTTTTAGCTTATAAACTTCCTAGCTTAAAAGAAGAAGATAAAAATTTAAGTTTTGATAAAAAACAATATTTACAAGGAAAGCTTTTAACCTCTAATTTAAAAACAATATTTTCTCATAAAATTATTTGGCTTTGTATTATAGGAATTTCACTTTTTTGGGCCATATCACAACTTTATTTAGTGAGTTTTCCTGTATATGCAAAAAATGATCTTTTTATAGAAAATACCTTTTATGTACAATGCTCTTTAGCTTTTTCTGGTATAGGAGTGATTATAGGATCGCTTGTTAGTGGTAAGTTTTCTAAAAATTACATCGAATTAGGTCTTATACCACTAGGTGCTTTAGGGGTTTTTCTAATGAGCATTTTAATGCCATTTTTAGAAAACTTACTAAGTTATAGTGTAGTGTTTTTTATTTTTGGTTTAAGCGGAGCATTTTTTATCATACCTTTAAACTCTCTAATACAATTTCATGCAAAAGAAAATGAACTAGGAAAAGTCTTAGCAGGAAATAATTTCATACAAAATATTTTTATGTTAGGCTTTTTAGCACTAGCTACTTTTGCTGCTTATGCTAAAATTGAAGTGATAAATTTATTTTATTTTATCATCGCTGTAGCATTTTTTGGAAGCGTTTATGTGCTAAGTAAATTGCCTTTTTCTTTAGTGCGTTTATTAATGAGTATAGCGTTTTTTCAACGCTATCGTTTATTAGTAGAAGGTTTTGAGAATATTCCTGAAAAAGGTGGAGCATTATTACTTGGTAATCATGTATCTTTTATAGATTGGGCTATTGTGCAAATGGCTATACCAAGAAAAATTTATTTTGTTATGGAAAAAAGCATTTATTCTAAGTGGTATATTAAAATTTTTCTTGATAAATTTGGAGTTATTCCTGTTTCAAGTGCTTCTAGTAAATCAAGCTTAGAGCTTATTGCTATGCATATTAAAAATGGAAATTTAGTTTGCCTTTTCCCAGAAGGAGTGCTTTCACGCCATGGACAGCTTAATGAATTTAAAGGTGGATTTGAGTTAGTTTGCTCAAAATTAGAAGAACAAGATGGAGTGATTTTACCTTTTTATATTAGAGGACTTTGGGGAAGTGCTTTTTCAAGAAGTGATGAAGAATTTTCAGCAAGAAACCGCAAAATAAGCAAAAGAAAAATCGCTATTGCTTTTGGAAAAAGCTTGCCAATACACACTAAAAAAGAAGTGGTTAAAGCAAAGGTTTTTGAACTTTCATTTATTGCTTGGAAATCTCAATGTGAAAGTATGCATACTATAGCCAGAGCTTGGATAGATAGCGCTAAAAGAAATTTAAGTCAAATAGCTATTGTTGATCCTTTAATAGGTGGTATTACCTATAGAAAAATGCTTGCTTTAAGTTTAGTTTTTAGCTCTTTTATAAAAAATAGATCACATGAGTTAAATATACAACCTACCCAAGGAAGCTATGCTCCAAAAGAAGAATGTGTAGGAATTTTGCTCCCTGCTTCCATGGCTAGCTCTCTTTGCAATCTAGCTGTATTACTTGCAAATAAAATCGTGGTAAATTTAAATTTCACAGCAGGTGTAAAAGCAATAAATCAAGCCATTCAAAGTTCTCAAATTCAACAAATTTATACTTCTAGAAAATTTATGGAAAAATTAGAAAATAAAGGCATAAAACTAGAATTTGAAGAGCATGTTAGAATTATTTTTATGGAAGATATTATCGCAAACTTTAAAAGACAAAAACTCAAAATCTTTTCTATGCTTGCTTTAGTAAGTATCTTACCTACTTGTTTAATAAAAGCATTATTTGCATCTAATAAACAAAACCTTGCCATAGCTGCTATATTATTTAGTAGTGGTAGCGAGGGAGTGCCTAAGGGGGTAATGCTAAATAATCGTAATATTTTAAGCAATATAGCTCAAATTTCAGATGTATTATGTGCAAAAAATGAAGATGTTGTCTTATCTTCTTTGCCACCTTTTCATGCTTTTGGATTAACTGTAACTACTTTTATGCCTTTATTAGAAGGGATTAAAAGCATAACACATGCTGATCCAACAGATGCGCTAGGTGTAGCAAAAGCTATAGTAAAAAATAATGTTAGCATTATGTGTGCTACTTCAACTTTTTTGGGTATTTATGCAAGAAATAAAAAACTTGATGCGATTATGTTTGAAAGCTTAAGGATTATTGTTTCAGGTGCTGAAAAACTCAAAAGCGAAGTAAGAACTGCCTTTGAAATGAAATTTAAAAAACCTATTTTTGAAGGCTATGGAGCTACTGAAACCACTCCGGTTGCAAGTGTGAATTTACCGAATAAATTTGATCCTGACTATTGGATTTTACACCGTGCAAATAAAGAAGGTAGTGTAGGTATGCCTTTACCAGGAAGTGCTATACGCATAGTAGATCCATCTACTTATGAAAGTTTAAATCATGGAGAAGATGGATTAATACTCATTGGTGGCCATCAGGTTATGGTGGGTTATTTAAACAATAAAGAAAAAACCGATGAAGTTATCAAAGAAATCGATGGCATACGCTGGTATAATACCGGCGATAAAGGCCATGTAGATGAGGATGGCTTTTTATATATAATAGATCGTTATTCTCGTTTTGCAAAAATTGGTGGCGAGATGATATCTTTAGGAGCTTTAGAAGAAGAAATTGCTAAATTTATCAATACAGATATAGTAAAATTTTGCGCAGTTGCACTAGATGATGATAAAAAAGGTGAAATGGTATGCTTATTAGTAGAATGCCAAGAGCAAGATTTTGAAGGAATTTGCGAAGCGATTAAAAACTCTACTATGCCTGCTATTTTTAAACCAAGTAAATATTTTAAAGTAGAACAAATTCCACTTTTAGGTTCTGGTAAAGTGGATTTAAAAGGCGCTAAAGATTTAGCTAAAATCTTGCAAGAAAATTAATTCCCAAAGTAAATTTTACTTTGGGAAATTTTATAAACTATTTCTTTTAGTTTTACAATCATATTTTTTATCAAAAACAAGCTTATTATTTTCCTTAACTACTAATTTTCCCTTAATATAAAAATACTCCAAATCGCTAGTTTGTGTTAAGATTATATCCGCCTCCATCATACAACCCTCGCGTCCTATTTGCATTGTTTGGATAATGGTATATTGCGCGCTTAATGGATTTTCATTTTGAAGTTTTAATTCTCTTTTTAAATTATGCTTTACTAAAACATCAACCTCATCAAATCTATAAACACCTTCTCCAAAAACCCCGCCAACACCATCTGTAATACAAGTCCAAGTATCGTTTAAAATATCATAAGAAATGCTTCTATCTACCCTACCTTCTTCTAAAAGTGTTATTGGGGTTAAAGGAGCACTTTGTGCTTGCATATTGATTTTATCGCTATCTTGACCATTAAAACATGGTAAATTAAATTCACACTCATTTAAATCTAAAGTCAAGGTTGAAATTTTTGGCATAGGCCAAAACATAGGCCAAAAAGAATTTGCTAATGATAATCTTATCTTAGAACCCTTGGCAAATCTATATCCACAAGCATCAAGTTTGATTTGCTTTTGAATAAATTCATCTTTTTTTAAAGGTATAAATTGCTCTTTATTATCACTTAATGCAAGATTGATTACTCCATAACTTACTCTTTTTACAAAACCATCAGCTCTAACTTCACTAAGTTGAGCAAAGAGCATAGCTTTTTCTTGATCGCTTGCAATTTTTACATTTAACATAGGAAAGCCTAAGACATCTAAATCTTGTTCTAAAAAATCACTTTCAAAAACAACTGCCATCCCATCATCCAACCTTTGATCGCTAGGACTTTCTCCTAAAACACCAGCTCCCATCCACTCTCCTGATAAAAGCCCATGATTTAATGGAGTGTTAATTTTGATAAATTCACTTGATTTTTTACATGTTAGTTTATACGGATTTAAATAGTATTTTTTATAGCTAATATCATTTTCAAAATCATTTAAAGCAACAAAACGACCTTCTACTTTCTCTGTTTTTGAATTTGGCTTAGAGCTATTTTCAATATATGCTTGTATCATAGGAGCTTCAAGTGCATCGTTTTCTTCATTTTTAAGCCATTTATCCCACCATTTAAGTGCTTCTTGTAAAAAACCCATTGCAGGCAAAGGTAAGCCATCATGAGGATAAACATGAGCCCAAGGACCAACGATAGCTTTTTTTGGAACTTTCAAAGCATTCATTAGAGTAAAAACAGGATTAGTATAAGAATCAGCCCATCCATCTAATGCAAAAACAGGAACTTGTATATCATCATAATTTTCCCCAACAGATCCATGCTTCCAATAATCATCTTTTAAAGTATGCCCAAGCCATAATGTGGGCCATAAAGGCATGTTCTCAAGCCTATTGAACCATTTTTTTCTACCATTTGGATCAATTTTTGGATCAACAAAGCGTGATTGATATGCAAGCATGATATTACCCCACCAAAAATTATCATTAAGCAAACATCCGCCTTTATAATGAATATCCTCATTAAACCTATCATCAGTAAAACCTACTACTATAATTGCTTTTAAATTTTTAGGTCTTCTTGCTGCAACTTGTAAAGAATTAAAGCCGCCCCAAGATTTACCCATCATACCAATATTCCCATCACACCATTCTTGCTTTGCAATCCACTCAATGACTTCTAAGGCATCATCTTGTTCTTGTTTTAAATATTCATCTTCTAATAAACCATCAGATTCCCCGCTTCCTCTAATATCAACCCTAACAACCGCATAGCCATTACCACTAAAATATCCGTGCATAGGCTCATCTCTGCCCCTTGTTCCATCATTTTTTCTATAAGGAATGTATTCTAATATAGCAGGAACTTTTTCTTTTACTTGAGGAAGCCAAATTCGTGATGAAAGCTTAGTGCCATCTTTTAAAACTATCCATTCATTTTCTATTACTCTAACCTTGTTTTTAAAGTTAAAAACAATTTCCTTCATTTCATCTCCTTTTTATTGTATTTTTTAATCCAAATCAAACAAAACATTACACCCAAAATAGCCATAACTATCATTATGGTAAAATATATATGAAAACCTTTTACACCTGGGTATCTATCTAATAAATCTCCAGCAAGTAATGGTGCAAAAACTTCAGGCAAATACCCAAAAGTAGATACAATACCTATAGCCATACCCGCTAAATGTATAGGAATTTTTCCCTCACTAAGTAAAGAATAATAAATTCCAAAATTAGAATACATAGCTATATAAATTATGACACAAGCAGAAGTTAAAACACTCATTTGTAAAAATCCATTTAATTTTGAACTAAGCATTAAAAAAATAACACCAATTCCCATTAAAATAAAGCCTATCATCATTATTTTAGCTTTTCCATATCCATCTGCTATAAATCCACCCACTACAGAAGAAACCGGACGAATATATTGAGCCAATACCGTTAAAATAGCTGCAAAAACAGCAGAAGTTCCTATAACATTGCTTGCATAAGGAGTAAAATAATAAAAACTCATGTTAAAAAAATATGTACAAAAAGTAATAGCAACCACAAGCCAAAGAGCAGAATTTTTCAAAAGAAAAACCAAGTCTTTGATTTTAATCTTCTCACTTTGCTCATTAATATCATCTTTCAAAAGAAAAAACAATAAAATAGCACTTACAATAGGAGCTATAGAATAAAACACAATAACCATTTCTATACCTTGTGCGGCTAAGGCTTTTGTTTGAAAATATCCAAAAATACTCGTAGCTATAGCCAAATGTGCAGCACCAACAACTCCTCTACCGCCTTCAAAAATTCCATAAGCCCTTGCTTGTTCTTTAGAATTTGCTAAGCTCCTTACTATTTTCATCAAAGAAGGCCAAAAAGTTAATAATGAGGTAATCCCCCAAATTCCATAAATAATCAAAAGTGCATTTAAAGAAGTAAAATATAAATGCAATAAACCACCAAGTCCTGTAGCAATTAAAGAAAAAATCAATAACTTTTTTGGTGCAAAACGATCTGCTAAATAACCTCCTAAAGCATAAGAAAACAAACCAAGCAATCCATAAGCACTACCCAAAAGCCCCATTTCAAAATTATTTAAATGATAAAGACTCATATAATCATCATAATAATACTTTCTAAAATAAGGCAAACCATAAATAATAGATCCGCAAAAGGATAATAACAATAATGTTAAAAAATTATTTTTTAAACTTTGTCCTGTATTTTGTCCCATCAAAAACTCCTTTTGCATACTATATATAATTTTTATATTTTTTTGCTTTTATATAAGTGATTTTATGCAAAAAATATTATAATAATATATTTTTTACACATTTTAATCTACTTTATTATAAAATTTTATTAATTTAATAATTTATAAGCATAAAAAATTTATTTACAAAATAAAAATAATTTCTGTTTTTTATTTTTTATTATTGTTTTTTTGATACATTTACATAAACTAAAAATTAAAAAAGGGAAATAATGAAAATTTTTGATATGGTAGTTATTGGTGCTGGCCCTGCAGGTATTGCAGCGGGAGTAGAAGCTAAAATAAAAAATAAAGAAGTTATTGTTTTAGAAAAAGCTGATGCGATTTGTCAAACCTTAGTAAAATTTTACAAAGAAGGTAAAAGAGTAGACAAAGCTTATAAAGGTTGTGATAGCACAAATCACGGGCATATAAATTTTGAAGATGGAACTAGAGAAAGCACAATAGAAACTTTCCAAAATGCCATTAAAGAGCATAATCTTGAAGTAAAGCTTTCTAGTGAAGTTGAAAGTGTTAAAAAAGATGGAGAAAATTTCATAGTTAGCACTGCAAATGAAAATTATATTTGTAAAAATGCAGTTATTGCCATAGGTAGAATGGGTAAGCCAAATAAACCAAACTATACTTTACCTATAACTTTAACTAAAATCATCAATTTTAATGCAAATTCAACAAGCCAAGATGAAAAAATCTTAGTTGTAGGCGGTGGAAATTCAGCAGCAGAATACGCTATAGATTTAGCTAAAAATAACGATGTTACACTTTGCTATAGAAGAGAAACTTTCTCAAGATTAAATGATATTAATCTTGAAGATATTCAAAAAGCTTTTGAGCAAGGCAGTGTAAAAGCAAAACTCGGCATAGATATAACTGGTATTGAAGATGAAAATGGTAAAGCTAAAGTAAATTTCACTAACAATACAAGTGAAATTTATGATCGCATTATTTATGCTATTGGTGGTTCAACCCCACTTGATTTCTTACAAAAATGCTCTATAGAAGTTGATGAAAAAGGTGTGCCAAGCTTTGATGAAAACAAAGAAAGTAACGTAAAAGGATTATTTGTAGCAGGTGATATAGCGAGTAAAAACGGAGCTTCTATTGTAGTGGGTTTAAATGATTCATTTAAAATCTGCGATCATCTTTATAAATGCTAAAACTCTTTCAATATTCAAAAGGCTATCGTTATAATAATGATAGCCTTTTACTTTTTGACTTTTTATCTAAAAATAACTTAAAAGGAAATATCCTTGATATAGGATGTGGATGTGGAATTTTAGGACTTTTAGTAAAGCAAAAATTTCCAAATTCAAAAGTTTATCTACTAGATATTCAAGAGCAAAATATCAAACTAAGTTATAAAAATGCCAAAGAAAATAAACTTGAAATTCAAAGCATTTGCGAAGACTTTTTAAACTATAAAAGTGATATAAAATTTGATTTTTTGATCTCTAATCCTCCATTTTATAAAAAAAATACACAAAAAAGCCAAGATTTGCATTTATGTATATCAAGATATCAAGAATTTATGCCGCTTGAGAAGATGTTTGCTAAAATAAATACTTTAATCAAGCCAAATGGTAGTTTTTTTATGTGCTATGAGGCAAGTTTTTTAGATGAAATTTGTGCTTCTTTAAAGCAATTTAAATTAAAGCTAGTTTCTCTTCAATGCATTCACACCAATACACAAACTAATGCAAGGCTTGTTTTAATGCATATTAAAAAAAATAGTAAAAGCCCTTGTGTGATAATGCCTACGCTTTTTATGTATGAAAATAATGTTTTAAATCCAAAAATTAGCGAAATTTATGAAAATACAGGAACTATAAGCTATGATATGTGAAAAAAACTTTGATTATTCTTTTGATGAAAATGCTTGTAAAACATGCGGTGGAAAATGCTGCACTGGAGAAAGTGGATATATCTATGCTAGCAAAGAAGAGCTAGAAGCTATTGCTGCTTTTTTAAATTTAAGCTTTGAAGCCTTTAAAGAACAATACCTTATCAAAGTTGGATTTAAATATAGTTTTAAAGAAGTAAAGCATGAAAATGGCTATCGTTGTATTTTTTTTGATACAATGTATAAAAAATGTTTAATTTACAAGCATAGACCAAAACAATGTAAAACTTTTCCATTTTGGGAGTATTTTAAAACACACAAAGAGGAGTTGAAAGAAGAATGTATAGGGGTTTGCTTTCACTAATTATCGTTTTTATCCTAACAAACCTTGCTTTGGCTAAAAGCGAAGATAAAATCTTACAAGCACTCATTTATGAAGAACATGGACAGTTTCAAAAAGCATGTGATATTTATACAAATTTATTTCATGAAAATAATGAAAGTATCTATTTACAAAAAGCATTGCTTTTAGCTTTGGGTGCTAACTTAAAACAAAAAGATGAACTTTTAAAAGCCTCTAAAGAATTTTTAAATCATACAGCTATTGCAAGATTAAATGCTTTGCATTTTTTTGAAATAGGAGATTATAAACAAGCCGAAACTATACTTTATAAACTCATTAAAGAAGAGCAAGATTATAGAAACTATGAAATACTAGGTGATATTTTTGCTAAAAAAGCTTTATACACCAAAGCTTTAGAGCAATACAATCTTGCTTATAAGCTTTTTGAACATGAAAATTTATTACTTAAAATAGTTGAAATTAATATTAAAAATAAAAATATCGATCAAGCTAAAAAAGCTTTAGAAGAATTTGTAAAAAATTCACAATGCACTCTTAAAACATGCACCCTACTTTTAAAAATTTATCAAGAGCAAAAAAACAATAAGGCAAGCATTCAAACCCTTGAAAAACTATATAAACTCAACAATGATATTAAATATATATATGCTATAATAGAATTACTAGTGCAAGAAAAAAATTATAAACAAGCTCTAAATTTAGTCCAACAATACAACATAGATCCTGATACTAAAATTTTCTTATATACACAAACAAAAAATTATAAAAAAGCTTACGAAATAGCTTTAAAACATTATGAACTTAGCAAAGATAAAAAATACCTTTCTATGGCAGGGGTTTTAGAATTTGAAATTTATATGGATTCTAAAAGTAAAAAAATCACGGATCCAAAAATTCTAGCTTCTATTATGAAAAAATTTGAACAAAGTGTAGATGTGCGTAGCGATGCTTTATATCAAAACTACTATGGCTATGCCTTAATCGAATATGATATTGATATTGCAAAAGGCATAGAATTAGTAGGCTGGGCGCTTGAACAAGAACCACAAAATCTTTACTACCTAGACTCTTTAGCTTGGGGCTATTATAAACTTAAAAATTGCAAAAAAGCTTATGAAATTTTACAAAAAACATTCCACGATAAAGAATTTGCAAATTCCCAAGAAAGCAAAGATCACTTAAAGGCCATTGAAAAATGTTTAAAACAATAGATTTAAAAAATCATTTTTCAAAAACACAAAAAATTCTAGAAAATAAAAAAGAAATTTTTCCTTATGATATGCTAGGCAGAAGCCTAGCTTCTAATGCTTTTTATCCTAAAGATATTTACACACTTTTGCTTGAAAGAAAACTTTCGCATTTTTTATACTCCAAAGATTTAAATTTTAATCATGAAAATTTTGATGCTATCGTTTTACCAACAAGTCCTTTGCTTAATCAAGACATACAAAATTTAAGTCTTTTTAGACGCTATCATGACAAACCCATTGTGCAATTTGACTTTATTTTTGATGAATATCAAATTTTGGAAAGCTTGGTATATGGAGCTGATGCGTTTATTGTATTTCCTAAAATACTAAAAACTATGCAACTAAAAAAACTTTATAATTTTGCAATACATCTTGGCTTAGAGGCCATTTTTTATATTGAAAGCAAAAGCGATCTTAATAATGCTATTTTAGCAGGAGCTAGAATTTTTTTATTAGAAGATGAAAAGCTATTACCTTTGATACCAAAAAATAAAGCTCTTATAAGTAAAAATATCAAAAATCTACATGCTTGCATAAAGGAGAGTTGATGGAGTATTTATACGCACCTTGGAGGGATGTTTATTTTAATAATAAAGATAAAAATTTTTGCCCTTTTTGTCATTGTAAGTATGAACTCAATGAAGATGAAAAACTTGGGGTAATTTTTAGAGCTAAAGAATGTTTTGGCATTATGAATAAATACCCTTATAGTCCGGGTCATTTCATGATTATCCCTTATGATCATTTAGAAAATATAGAAGATTTAAATAATGATACATGGCTAGAAATTAGCCATTTTGTGCGTATTGGAGTTAAAATTTTAAAAGAAAACTTTCATGCTAAGGGTGTTAATATAGGTATGAATTTAGGCAGTGCAGCAGGAGCTGGCATAGCGCCGCATTGTCATTATCATTTAATCCCAAGATGGCAAGGGGATACAAATTTTATCACTACCATAGGACAAACTAGAGTTTGTGGGAGTGATTTGGGAAAAGTTTATACCACCTTATGCAAAGCTTTTAAAGATTATGTATAAAGAAGTTGATTTTGAAAATTTTTTAAAATTTAATTTTGATCTTTTAATTGATGTAAGAAGTCCCAAAGAATACAAACTTGCTCATATAAAATCTGCGCAAAATTACTACGCACTAAATGATAATGAATTTGAAGAAATAGGCACACTTTATAAGAAAAATAAAGGCTTAGCTAAAGCAAAAGGCGCAAGTTATATTTGTAAAAATATGAGTGAACATATTAATAAACTTTATCAAAATTATAAAATAGGTTCTTTGGTGGGAATTTATTGCGCAAGAGGCGGTAAAAGATCAAAAGCTATTGCTTTAATCTTAGCTGAACTTGGTTATAGAGTTGTAAGATTAGAAGGTGGATACAAGGCCTATAGAAGTTATGTGAGTGAGTTTTTTAGGAAAGATTTAAATATTGAGTTTTTATGTCTTTGTGGCAATACAGCAAGTGGTAAAAGTGATTTAATCCAAACTTTAAACAATGCTTTAAATTTAGAAAAACTAGCTAATCACCAAGGATCAAGTTTTGGTAAAATTTATGGAGAACAACCAAGCCAAAAAGCCTTTGAAGATAAGTTGTTTTATTTTTTAAAAGATTATACTCACAAAACTTGTTTTATAGAAGCTGAAAGCAGACAAATTGGAAATTTAACTATCCCGCTAAATTTATATAATAGTATGCAAAAAGCTAAGAAAATTTGGTGCGAGTGTGATATAAATTTACGCATTCAAAGAGCTTTAAAAAACTATACTCCAATGGATAAAAAAGTGTTTTATCAATGTGTTGAGAAAATCTCACCCTATATCAGTAAAGACTTCAAGATAAAACTTTGTAAAAATTATGAAGAGGATAATTTAGAACTTTGTGTAAAAATGCTTTTTGAATATTATGATAAAGTATATAAAAAACCTGCAAAAATTGATTATTTTATAAATAGCTCTAATTTAAATGAAGCTAAAAAATATCTTATGAGTTTAAACTCATAAGATTATATTTACAAAAATTACAAAAATAATACTTGAAAGAATTCCAGCAACTGGTAAAGTAATAACCCAAGCTAAGCCAATAGGTTTCATCATACCCCATTTAGCATCTTTATTAAACACCCCTATACCTAAAATAGCACCAATTAAAATATGGGTTGAGCTAACTGGAATTCCAAGTTGAGTTGCTAAAAGTATAACAATACTTGCACCAAGTTCAGCACTAAAGCCTGTTGTTGGCTTAATTTCTGCTAGTTTTGAACCAACAGTTTGAATAACTTCTTTACCTAAAAACCAAAGTCCAATAACCAAAGCTATACCAAACATAAGCATTACAGCAAATGGCACTGGCGAACTTGGATTAATGGTATTATTTTTAAGCACATCCAAAATCGCAGCAAATGGCCCAAGAGCATTAGCTATATCATTAGCTCCATGCGAAAAAGCAAAACTAGAAGCAGTAAAAATTTGAAACCACGAAAAAATCTTTTCTATAGTTTTATTTACTTCAGTTTTTTTCATCAATCTTACAACAGCCAAAGTAACTATATAAGCAAAAATAGAAATAATAGAAACTATCCATAAATTCTGCACCATATCTAAAGTAGAAACTTTATTTAAACCTTTAAATAAAAACATTGACGCTATTATTAAAGCAGCTATCCCTGCAACCAAAGGAACATGAAATTTCATTTTAGAAAAAACATCTATATTTTTTTCTTTTTCTTTTAATTCTTTAATTTTTAACTTATATTCACTTCTTTTTTCATCATCATCTAAAACAATGGCACTTAATTCTTTAATTTGCTCTTCTTGACTTTTGTTTTTTAAATTGATAAAAAAATTTTCTTTAAACTCCTTTTTTTCTTTTTTAATTTCTTTTATTTGCATATTAATCAAAGCCGAAGGTTGAAGTATTTTTTTATAAATATAAGCATAAATTAAATACGCCACAAGTCCACCAAGTAAAGGAGAAATAACCCAACTCATAGCTATTTTATAAATACCATTCCAATTTACCATAGAAAAAGCTTGGTCTTGATCAAAAAATACAAACCCCATAGCTATACTTGAACCTACAATACCACCTATAATGCTATGAGTAGTAGAAACTGGAAGTCCTTTTTTTGTTGCTATAAATAACCAAATACCTGAACTTAGCAAAGCTGAAAGCATAACACATACAAACACCATAGGATCAACACTATCTGGTAAAACCACTATACCACTTCTTATAGTATTAGTTACTTCCCCACCTGCAAACACAGCCCCACTTAATTCAAATACTGCTGCAATAATTAAAGCTTGCTTGATAGTAACTGTCTTAGCTCCCACGCTAGTGCCAAATGAATTTGCAACATCATTACCGCCAACATTAAAGGCCATAAAAATTCCAAATACACTAGCAAGAATAAATAATATCATGGAATTATTAGGAATGTAATTATAACCCCAAACAAAAAAACACAAAACGCTTACAATAAAAATAAAAAATGCAATGGTATTGTCTTTACTCAAGCATTCTCCTTAAGAAATTATTTTAAGAATATTTTAGTAACTTTTACTTATTTTTTTCTTTGATTTGTAAAAATTGTAAAGCAGATTTTACTGCTTGCATATAACTTTGTAAGTTTATTTTTTCATTTTTATAAGCCCTATCATAAGCTGTTCCATGATCAACACTAGTTCGAATTATGGGTAAATTTAAACTCGCATTAATACTTTTATCAAAATACAAAGCTTTTAAAGGTGCTAAAGCTAAATCATGATACATACTGACTAAATACTTGCATTTACTTAATGCAAAAGGAGTAAAAGCACTATCGGCCACTAAAGGCTCACTTAAAAAAATATTTTCCTTATAAGAAAACTCTTTTTCTTTTTGACTTAAAAAATATTCATTTTCTAAATTTTGTAAATTTAATGCATGATCTTTTAAAAATACATTTGCCATTCTTATAGCTTTTTTTATTTCCTGCTCTTCTTCTCCGCCTATTACGCCATTATCACTTGCATGAGGATTAAAACCCAAAACTCCAATTTTTTCAAATAAAGTGCATTGATAAAAATTAATTAAAAATTTCGCAAGTTCAAAAGCCTTAATTTCTTTATAAACATCTCTTAAAGGCATATGCTCAGTATATAAAGCCACAAAAAGCTCATCACACCCTAACATCATAATAGCATCTTGTTTGAAAAAATCTCTTAGTGCCTCAGTATGACCTTTATAGCTCACTCCCCCCATTTGCCAAGTTTTTTTATTAATCGGTAAAGTTACTAAAGCATCTAAAAATAAATGCGTGCAATAACTAGCTCCTTCAAAACTTAAAAAAGAATAAGCTCCACTTTTAGCGTCTAAATTTGCAGGATTTAACTCAAAATCAAAATCAATAATTTTATTAGCTTGATACGAAAACTCATAAATTAAAAAATTTTCTTTTTCTTCTTTAAAGGCAAAATGTGGTTTTAAAGCATTAGAAATTTCAACTAAATTGATTTTAGATTTAGGATTTATTTTCAAAAGCTTACTTGCTTTTTGAAATAATTCATAATGTACAAAATAATATGGCTCACAAATTTTTACTAGCTCATCATGACAAGATAATAAAATTTGCATACCTATACCATTTAAATCCCCTATGCTAATAGCAATTTTTTTCATCTTTTAATCAAAGCTTTCATTTGCAATATAGCTTTTTCTAAGCCTACAAAAACCGATCTTGCTACTATGCTTTGACCTATATTTAACTCTTCTATTTCTAAAATATCCACAATATTTTTTACATTTTTATAATTAAGCCCATGACCAGCTGCCACTCTTAAATTTAAACCCTTAGCCAAACTCGCACTTTGTTTTAATCTTTGGAGTTCATTTTCTAAAAGCTTTTTAAGTTCATTTTTACTTAAAATTAATTCAGGCAATGCATAAGAAGTTTGATTGATATTGGTATATAATGCATTATAAATATTAGCATACAAGCCTGTATGAAGCTCTATAAAATCAGCATTTAAAGAAGATGATTTATTAATATCTTCTAAATTTGGATCAATAAACAAAGAAACTTCGATTTGCTCTTGCTTTAAAGCATTAATGGCTTCTTGTAATTTTTCATTGTCTAAATTTAAACCACCTTCTGTTGTAAGCTCTTGTCTTTTTTCAGGTACTAAAGTAACGCGCGAGGGTTTGTATTTTAAAGCATATTCTATCATATCAATAGAGCATTCTAAATTCACTACACACTTGCAATATTTTAAGATATTTTCTAAATCAAACTCATTAGCATGACGACGATCTTCTCTTACATGGATAGTGATTTGATCAGCTAAATTTGCACTCAAAAACGCAGCTTCAAGCAAATCAGGATCATTTACTTTTCTAGCTTCTCTTAAAACTGCTATATGATCGATATTAACCCCTAAAAGCATAAGTTTTCCTTATAAGTTTTTTGCTATTATACTTTAAATTTTTTAAGGAGAGCTAGTGCTAGGTATTGATATGGGTTCAAATACATTAAGAGCTGTTTTGATGGATGAGAATTTTAATAAATTAAAAAGCGAAGAATTTATCATAGGAGCAGCTAAAAATATGCAAAATGACACCATTAGTGATGAAGCTATAGAAAGAATTTTTAGCGCTTTAAAAATCTTAAAAGAAAAAAAATATGACTTAAGTCAAGCTAAAGCAGTCGCCACAGCTGCTTTTAGAAAAGCAAAAAATACTAAGCTTATTTTTGAAAAAATTCAAAAAGAATTTAAACTTGATATAAAATTAATCGATACAAAAACCGAAGCAAAACTAAGCGTTTTAGGTATGCAAGAGCGTCTTAAAGCTCTTAAACTTTTTAGAAAAGACTTAAGTTATTGTGATTTGGGCGGTGCTTCTTGTGAAATTTCAAATGATAAGTTTAGCAAAAGTTATGATTTTGGAATCATTAGTTTTTATGAAAGAATGCATTTTAAAGCCATAAAACCAAATGCTTATGTAAGTTTTTTTAAAAAATATCCACAAAATCTTGTGCGTATTAAAGATGAAAAATTAAAAATTCATCTAAGCCCCTACCCTGCGCATTTAAAGCAACTTGCCTTAAAAGCTTTTAATCTTAGTAAAGATATAAAATTAAAAGGAAATTTTTTCATACTAAATTCAGGAGTACCTACCACACTTTGTGCTTATAAACAAAACATAAAATACAAAGACTACCTAGAAGAAAGTGTAAATGGTAAAATACTCAAACGCAAAGATTTTTTTGATTTTGCATTAAAAATTTGGAATTTAGAACAAGAAAAAGCTAAAATTTATCTTGGAGAAAATAGAAAAAAATACCTCATAGCAGGCTCAATGATACTTTTTGCTTTATTTAATAAGCAAAAGCTCATTGTGATTGATGATGGTGTTAGAGAAGGTGTGTGTATAGCACATTTTAAAAATATCAAATTTTAAAGGAGAAAAAATGAGTTTAAAAGATCAAATTTTAGAAGATATCAAAGAAGCTATGCGTAATAAAGATGATTTTAAAAGAAACACTTTAAGAACGCTTAATGCTAGCTTTAAACAAATAGAAGTTGATGAGAGAATCACACTTAATAATGAAAGAATATATAAAATCATTGCGAGTGAGATTAAAAAACGAAATGAAGCCGCACTTGCTTTTAGCAAAGGTTCTAGAGAAGATTTAGCACAAAAGGAACTCCAAGAAGTAGCTATTTTAAGTGCTTATTTACCAAAACAACTTAGCGATGAGGAATTAGAAAGTGAGCTAAAAAAACTTATAGAAAAACTACAAATTAGCTCTTTAAAAGAACAAGGTATTTTGATGAAAGAAGCTAAAGCAGCTTTTGGTGCAAGCGTTGATGGTAAAAGACTTAATGAAATGGTAAGAAAGCTTTTAGCATGAAAAAAGTTTTAACACTTTGCGCCTTAGCTTTAAGCTCTTTTGCTTATACTCAATATGAATTACATCCTAGCTTTAAAGCTTATTTTAAAGACTGCTCTTTATTAATGGATAAATATTATTATATTAATTGTTATGATTATAATTATAAAGGCACCAAGGCAATTGCTTATAAACTAGAAGCTAAAATTTTAAATCAAGGACACATCAAAAAACGCCCAAAATTTAAAGATGATACCAATATTCCTAAAAAGTATAGAACTTATTGGGAGGATTATCTAAGAAGTGGTTATACAAGAGGGCATGTTGTACCAAATCAATCCATGAATGCAACCCCACAAGCCCAACTTAGCACTTTTTTAATGAGCAATATCACTCCGCAAAAAAAAGATATTAATGCAGAAATTTGGAATGAAATCGAACAAAGAGAAAGATATTTAGCAAAGAAAAATAAAGAATTAGAAGTCTTAAATTTAGTACTTTATGATGATAAGCCAAAACGCATTAAAAACAACATAGCCATTCCTAGTTTTTATGTCAAAATTCTTAAGGTTAAAAATTTCAGCGAATGTTATAAAGTGCCAAATAATGATAATTTTGCAAGATTTGATAGAAATTATTTTAAGGAAGATTGTAAAAAATATATTGATTAAACTAGAAGCAACAAGGCTTCTAGTTTAGTTTTTACTCAACTTCAGCATCGATTACATCATCTTCTTTTTTCTTTTGAGCGTTTGGTTCTTCTTTTTTATACATATTTTCTGCTAATTTATGAGAAACTTCACTTAAAGCTTTCATTTTGCCTTCGATTTCTTCTTTAGAAGCATTAGCATTTTTCAATGTCTCTTTTAACTCATCTAAAGCTTTTTGAATATTTGCTTTATCATCATCACCTACTTTATCTCCAAGCTCACTTAAAGATTTTTCTACTTGATGTACCAAACTATCAGCAGCATTTCTAGCTTCTACTGCTTCTTTGCGTTTTCTATCTTCTTCTTTGTGAAGCTCTGCATCTTTTACCATATTATTGATTTCTTCTTCACTTAATCCACTTGAACCTGTGATTTTAATCTCTTGAGCCTTACCTGTAGCTTTATCTTTTGCACTAACTGTTAAAATACCATTTGCATCAATATCAAAAGTTACTTCAATTTGTGGCATACCACGAGGTGCTGGTGGAATTCCTTCAAGATTGAAATTTCCTAAAGATTTATTATCACGGCTAAATTCTCTCTCACCTTGTAAAACATTGATAGTAACTGCGCTTTGATTATCTTCAGCAGTTGAGAAAACTTGCTCTTTTTTAGTTGGTATAGTTGTACCTTTTTCGATGATTTTAGTCATCACACCACCTAAAGTTTCAATACCTAAAGAAAGCGGAGTAACATCAAGCAATAATACATCTTTAACATCACCTTTAATAACCGCACCTTGAATTGCCGCACCTATTGCAACAACTTCATCAGGATTTACTGATTTATTAAGCTCTTTTCCAAAGGCTTTTTTAACTTCTTCTTGTACTAGTGGAACACGAGTAGAACCACCCACCATAACGATTTCTTTTACTTCACTTTTATCAAGCCCTGCATCTTTTACTACTTCATTAATTTTGCTAATAGTTTCAGCAACTAAACCATCAATCATACTTTCAAATTTAGCTCTTGTTAGAGTTTTAGTTAAGTGTTTTGGGCCACTTGCATCAGCTGTGATAAATGGTAAATTAATATTAGTTTCATTAGCTGAACTCAATTCTTTTTTAGCATTTTCAGCTGCTTCTTTTAACCTTTGTAAAGCCATTACATCGTTTTTAAGATCAATACCTGTTTCATCTTTAAACTCATTTGCTAAAAAGTCGATTAATTTATTATCAAAATCATCACCGCCTAAAAATGCATTACCGCCTGTTGCTAAAACTTCTACAACATTATCACCTGTTTCAAGCACAGTAACATCAAATGTACCACCACCTAAATCATAAACTACAATTTTTTCACTTTCTTTTTTATCAAGTCCGTAAGCTAAAGCCGCTGCAGTTGGTTCGTTAATAATTCTTAATACATTCAATCCTGCAATTTGTCCTGCTTCTTTTGTAGCTTTTCTTTGTGCATCATTAAAATACGCAGGAACAGTAATAACCGCATCTTCTACTTTCTCGCCCAAGAAAGCTTCTGCATCTTCTTTTAATTTCATTAAAACTTTTGCTGAAATTTCTTGTGGAGTATAAATTTTACCTGCTATTTCAATCGCACAAGCCCCATTTCTCTCTGTGATATGATAAGGTAAGCGATTTTTAGCTTCTTTTGCTGCTTCTTCATTGATCATCAAACCCATAATTCTTTTTATAGAATAAATAGTTTTTTCAGGATTAGTCACAGCTTGACGCTTAGCGCTATCTCCAACTAAAACTTCTCCCTTATCTGTAAAAGCAACTACTGAAGGAGTAGTGTTTTTACCTTCTTTATTTGGGATAACTTTACTCTCGCCTCTTTCATATACACTCACACAAGAATTTGTTGTACCTAAATCTATACCTATAACTTTTGCCATTTTTTATCCTTTTTATTAAATTTTATTTTGCAACACTAACTTTTGCTGATCTAATTACTCTATCATTCATCATATAACCTTTTTGTAAAAGTTGGACAATATGATTGCTTTCATGATCAGCGCTTTCAACATGAAACATCGCTTCATGTAAATTTGGATCAAACTCACCATTTGCTTCTATTGCTTTAACCATATGTTTTTCAAGTTTTTTCAAAAGCAAGTCTAAAGTGTTTTGAACCCCTTCTTTTATTTTCAAACTTAATTCATCATTAGCTTCTACATTAATAGCCGCCTCTAATGCATCAACTACATCAAGCAAATCTTTAGCAAAACTTTCATTTGCATAAATTGTTGCTGAAATTTTTTCTTTTTCCATTCTTTTTTTGATATTTTCAAATTCAGCATTTGCTCTTAAATAAGTATCTTTTAACTCATTATACTCTGCTTGAAGTTTTTCTAATTCATTGTTTTGATTTTCTGAATTTTCCACTGCTTCTTCTTGCATTTGCTCATTTTGCTTTTCTTCGCTCACGCAGCCTCCTTTATAATATTTAACATTGTTTTAAAATCAGAATACACACTACCGGCAAAAACCACATTAGATTCTTTGCCTAAAAATGTACTCTTAAGCTTTAATCCCATAAAACCCTCTTCAAATAAAGGATCAAATTGCAATTTATCGTTAAAATAAAATCCAATTTGAGGAGATAAAAGCTTAGCAAATTCATCATTTTGATAAATTTGATAAGCTTTACTCTCATTATATCTATAATAAACCATAGCTTCTTTTAGCATAGTTATTTTTTCCAATAACTCTTTAAACTCAACTCTAAAAGCTAAATTTTCAATACTTTTTAGATCAAGCCCTACTAGCCTTTGTAAGAAAACCAGACTATCTTGGCTAAATCTTAAAACCAACTCATTTTGTCCAAAATCAAGTATGATAAATTTATCATTAACCTTGGTAATATCTTGCAAAATAAGCTCATCGCCACCATAAACTAAGGTATAAATTTCAAACTTATCAAGCAAAAACTCCAACAATGCAAGATCGTTAATCACAATCTCATCTTCACAAAGTTGCTCATACCAATAAGCCTTCATAGCACTAAAAGTTGGTATGCGACCACTGCTAATATGAAGTTGCGTTAATACACCTTCATCACTTAATTTTTTAAAATAAACTCTTATAGTAGAAGCAGGTATGCTAACTTTATGATTTAACTCATTAGAACCCACAGGGTTATTACCCTCTAGATAGGTTTCAATGATAGTTTTTAAAATTAAATCTTTTTTACTATAAGACTTCACTATAAAACCTTAAATTTTTTATTTTAGCACTCAATGTTTTTAAGTGACAAGATAATTATACAACTTTAGTATAATAATGTCAAGTTATTTTTAAATAAAAATATTTAAAATTATTTAGTCTATATAACTAAAGTTTATTTAGCCATTTATATATAATATATAAAAACTCATTTTTCAGTTTTTTTAAAAGAAAAGATAATATAATTGCGTCTAGCAATATTTTTTAAAAGGTTTATAATAATGAAAAATCTTACTTTAAGAGAAAAGCAAGATCTTGAAGCTTATGTGTTTTCCAATATAGAAAGAAAAAAAATGGCTTTAAGTAGAATTTTAAAGTTATATTATTTAAGATTTTTTAGATTAGTTTTTTAATTTATATTTTCTCATACCCTCTTTTGTGAAAGATAAGTCTTTAAAATCAGGGGATGAGATTAACTCCATACAAGTTTTATCCAAATTTTCCATTCCACTTACTTGCATACTAGCTTGCAAATTTTCATCTAAATATAAATCAAAAATTACACAAGCTTGATTATTGACCTTGTAGAGAATTTTTCCACCTTTTTTCTCATCTAGTTCATACGCTTGTAATTTATCATTTTTACTCATTTTTTTAATTTCATTTGCAAAAGATTGATGTAAGGTATAATAAATCATAAAATCGCGCATAATATTTTTAATATCAGCAATTTCTTTTCTTAGTTTTGATAAATCTTTAGTGTATAAACTTATAAATTGCGTATTTAAGTATTCATTTAGACTTTTTTCGTTTAATTTTTCACACAATGGATAAATTTTAACCACGAAAGCCTTATCTTTAGCAAGTACTATATCCACACAAGCTTGCTTGTTTTGTTTGTATTCTAAAAATAAAGCTTGACTAGAGCTTAAATTTAGCGTGTTTTGTTTATTATAAGCAAAATCACTTAAATCTTCATAGATATTTGCATAAGAAAAAATTCCTATAAAAAGCAATAATAAATTTTTCATTCAAATAAATCTTTATGATGAATTTTTAAGTACTCCACTACTTCTAAGATCTCATCAACTCCTTCTTTTTGGGTATTATGACAAACTTCATCAATACAATCAATATAAACTCCAATTGCTTTTTCTAATTTTACTCTTTTTACCCCAGCAAACAAGAGCATTGCTTCTAAAACTATACTTAATTCATATTGTAAATTTTCTATTTCTTCTTTAAAATCATGATTTGTTTTCATTATTTTCCTTTAATTCTTTACTTTTAATTAAATCTACAAATTGTGCTTTTATAAAATCATAATTAGAGCTATCTTTATACGCAGCAAATAATCCTCCGCTAGCATTTTTATGCCCTCCCCCATTGACCAAACTTTTAGCCATCAAACTCACATCGATTTTATTATTTGCTCTAAAACTTAAGGTTTTTCTCGAACTAAGATCAACAAAAAAATCAAAATCAGGATTTTGCATTAAAAAATCATTTCCAATTACGGAAGTATTGCCTATATTTGAAGTTAATAAACCTTTACTTCCTTTATAAAATACACTAAATTTTTCTTTATTTACACTTAATCTTTCTACCACAAATTTAGAAATTAAATTGCTTAAAGTATCATCATTTTCTTTTTTAAAAAAAGATTTTTTTAAGCCATGCAAATCATCATCTAAATTAATATGAGCATTTTTTTGATGAATGTATTTTCTACAAACATCAAAAAGATAAAAAAGATATTTGATATTTTCTTGTGCAAACATTACCCTATTGATTTCTTTTGCTCCAGAAACCATACCAAGTAGTACTTTTCCAAGTTCAAAATTCTCATCTTCACTCAACCAAATATCTACTGCATTTACCACATCCACAAATTCTAACAAAGCCTTATTTTCACCATAACATTTACTAAAAAAATCATAAACAATCTTAGTAGCACATCTTTTATCATCTAAAAAATACCAAGGATATTTTTGCATACATTCTAAGCCACTTTGATGATGATCTAAAAGTAAAAGTTTGATTTTTTTGCCTTCTATGGCTTTTTGAAAATCTTCACATTGACTTAATGTTAAATTTAAATCCGTGATTAAAATCACAAATTCTTCATTAGGATTTTGCTTTAAATCTTCCTCTATATTTTTAAAAATCACATTAAAATTTTCATTAATCTCTTTACCATAATTAGAATTATAAAAATAACAATTCTTAAAATAAAAATCTAGCACATACTGACAAGCATAGCCATCTAAATCCGTATGTGAAAGATGATAAATTTTCATATTTTTCCTTTATAAATTATCAACTTTTATGATACCTTCTGTTTCAAACTTGGTATTTTCTGCAATCTCAGCAAAACTTAAGACCGTAATATTAATACCAAAATTAGAACAAATATCAGCAATGAATTTTCTAAGTTGCGGCTCAACACAAAGCAAGAAAGGCTTAATTCTTGTATTTGCCACACTTGCAAGTTCAGCTTTTAAAGCTTCTACTAAAGCACCAGTTTGAGCTACATTTATCATTAAATGATACGAACCATCTTTAAACTGCACATGCTCCATTAATTTTGCAGCTGCAGCAGCATCAAAAATATAAAAGCTAATTTGCCCTTTTTCATCCACATATAAATTTGTAATTGCTCTTGCTAAAGAAGCCCTTACATGCTCAATAATCATATCCAAACTCTTGCTTACTTCAGCTATATCACTAATTGATTCTAAAATTGTAAGCATATCTTTAATAGGAATATGTTCTTTAAGTAAAGCTTTTAAAACTTTTTGAATTAAACCTATGCTAGCAACCCTTAAACAATCATCTACCACGATAGGATAATCATTTTTGATTTTATCCAATAAATTTTGAACCTCTTGTTTAGTTAAAAGCTCTGAAGCATTAGCTTTTATAAGCTCACTCATATGGGTTGAAATCACACTTGCTGGATCAATTACAATATAACCATTTAGCGTTGCCTCATCTTTTAAAGATGATTCTATCCATAAAGCATCAGAATTAAAAGCAGGTTCTTTAGTAGCTATACCTTCGATAGGTTCAGTGATAAAACCACTATCCATAGCTAGATATTTATCGGGATAAATTTCAGCACTAGCTATACCTACACCTTTGAGTTTAAAAGTATATTCATTTGGTTTTAATTGCAAATTATCTCTAATTCTAATTTTTGGCATTAAAAAACCTAAACTTTGAGCTATATTGCGTCTTGTTGATCTAATACGCTCTGTTAATTCACTTTCTGCTAGTTTGATAAGTCCATAACCTAATTCTAATTCTAAAATTTCTAATTTTAAAATATCTGTGATTTTATTCTCTTCTTCTTTTAAGATTTCTTCTTCGCTGCGTTTTTGAGGTTTAGCTTGTTCTTCTTCATGGGTTTCTTGAGACTTTTTAGCTGAAATTGCATTGATTTGAATTTTACCTTCTTGCACTTGCTTTATCATATAACCAAGTCCTAAAAACACCAAAGCCATAAAGCCCAAAGAAAAATGTGGCAAGCCTGGTACTAAAGCAAATATAAATAAAACAAAGCCTACAATTAATAAAGTTTTGTATTCCCCTAAAAGCTGATTGATAGAACCTTCAGCAAAATTATCCTCATCTTTACTAGCACGCGTGATGATAATTGCAGTTGCCGTTGAAGTTATAAGTCCAGGAATTTGAGAAACAAGTCCATCACCTATTGTTAATATAGTATAAGTTGAAGCACATTCTCCAAGCTCCATATCATGCTGAAAATAACCTATCATAAACCCACCAATTAAATTTACAATGGTGATAATAATCCCAGCAACAGCATCCCCTTTTATAAATTTAGAAGAACCATCCATTGCTCCATAAAAATTTGCTTCAGCTATGATTTCTTGGCGTCTTGCGCGTGCAGTTTTTTCATCAATCAAACCTGCATTTAAATCCGCATCAATAGCCATTTGCTTACCTGGCATTGCATCAAGGGTAAATCTTGCTTGAACTTCAGAAACCCTTGTACTACCTTTAGTTACAACCATAAAATTGATTAAAACTAAAATACAAAAAACAACCATACCTATAACATAATTTCCACCAACAACAAATTCACCAAAACTTGCCACTATATCACTAACAGCAGCTGGACCTTGATGACCTTCGCTTAAAATCATACGCGTTGTAGCTATGTTAAGTGAAAGTCTAAAAAGCGTAATAATTAAAATCATAGTTGGAAAAGTTGTTAAATCTGTAGGTTTTGGTATATATAAAGAAATTAAAATAATTAAAACTGAAATTGCTATACTTAATGCAAGAAAAAAATCTAAAACTATACTTGGTAAAGGTACTATAATAATAGCTAAAATTGCAATAATTACAGCTACTATAGTTAGACTCTTTGCCTTTAAAATAGGTGCAACAAGTGGAGCAATCCAAGGCAATACTAAGCTAAAAATATCCCTTTTAGCCATTATTTTGAATAATATCCTCTAGAGTAATAGAAACTAAAAAATCATCTATCTTATTTTGAAGCTTCACCAACACAGGCATAATTTTACAATTTTCTTCTTTTTGCGAAGGACAAATTCCATTACTGCACTCAAATACATTGATAGATTTTTTCTCTACACTATTAATAATTTCTTTTAAAGTGTATTCACTTGGCTTTTTAACAAGCATAAATCCACCTTTAGCACCCTTATAAGATTTCAAAAGTGCGTCTTTGGCAAGCGCTTGTAAAATTTTTGCTAAAAAACTTTTTGGTATATCTAAAACACTTGACATAGTATCTACATCTTGTGGTTCTTGGGATTTTGCTATATGAATTAAAGACAATAAAGCATATTCGCTAGCTTTGGTAAATAACACTTTTTTCCTTTCATTGAAATATTAATAAACAATATCTATTTTTAACTTTAAATAAAAATTTTAATTATATCAAAAATATGTGTTGTTAAATATTAAATTTCTTATTTTTCAAATTTCAGCATTTTTTTTGTTTTTTTAGTTATAATTGCACTTTTTATTTTAAATACCGCTCAGGAGGTCTATTATGGCTTTAGATTCGGCTAAAAAAGCAGAAATAGTTGCAAAATTTGCTAGAAAAGAAGGAGATACTGGTTCTCCAGAAGTTCAAATCGCACTTTTAAGTGCAAGAATTTCAGATTTAACAGAACATTTAAAAATCTACAAAAAAGATTTTTCTTCTCGTTTAGGTCTTTTAAAGCTTGTTGGTCAAAGAAAAAGACTTTTATCTTATCTAAAAAGAAAAGATTATCAAGCTTATTCTAAATTAATCAGCGAATTAAATTTAAGAGATAAATAAGCCTCGTGCTTATTTATCTTTAATATATTTTATTTTAGTTATTTACCACTTCTTTAATTTAAGTTTTCAAAATTTCAATATTTTATTCACAAGAGTTTCACGATGTGATTTTAGCTTCTAAGTATCTAAAAATAGCACTTTAAGTTTTATGAGTAAAAATATTTTTCACATTTAATTTTATTGATTTTTAATGTTTTTTCACTTTTGCTATAAAAAACCCATCTGCATAATTATCTGGTAAAACTCTTTTGGCAAATGACAAGTCAAAATCATCACTTTTTGCATTAATGAAGTTAACATTTAATAAATCAAAATCTAGTAATTCTAATTTAAAATTTTCATTTCTTAACGCATTTTCTAAAACAGCTTCATTTTCTTCTCTTAAAAATGTACAAGTACTATAAACCAATTCCCCACCATGTTTTAAGGCTAGTAATGCTGAATGTAAAAGTTTTTTTTGCAAATTTGCTATTTGCTTAATTTCTTTTGTGTTTTTTTGTATTTCAAAACCCATTTTTGCAAAAGTTGAACAAGGCGCATCAAGCAAAATTTTATCAAATTTCAAAGGACAAGCTTTACCTATAGTGCGTGCGTCTTTTAAGAAGCATTTTGCAATTTTAACTTGATAATTTTCCATAGTTGTTTTTAAGGTAAAAAAGCGTGTTTTAGATAATTCACAACTTGCTAAATAACCTTCATTTTGCATAAAATTGGCCAAATTTAAACTTTTTCCACCAGGAGCTGCGCACATATCTAATACACTCTCACCAGCTTTAACGCCCAAGGTTTTAGCACATAAATACGAAGAATAATTTTGTATATAAAACTTACCCTCATTAAAAGCATTCATTGAGCTTAATTTGCTTTTAAAAATACTAGGTATTTTATAACAATACAAATCAATTTTTTCAAATTTTATATTTTTTTCATTTAGAATTTCTTCTAGTTTTTCATTGTCAATAAGCAAAGAATTTCTAAAAATATTGACATATTTTTCTTGATTAAAACTTTGAAGGATTTGTTCTTTTTGCTCTTTTGTATAAATTTCATCTAAAGCTGTATTTAAATCAAGCAAGGCCATAAAAATCCTTTAAAAATAAATATGCAGCTAAAGAATCAAGTTTGCCATCTTTTTTCTTTAAATTCACTACACCAAGCTCTTGTGCGTTTTTAGAGCTAAAACTCTCATCAACAAAAAAAACTTCTTTATCAAAACCAAGTAAAGATATGAAATGCTCTATTCTTTTTCGCATTTCATCTTCACTAGATCCGCCCAAAGGAATTCCTACCACCAAAGTATTTACATCATAGTCTTTAATGTATTTTTTTACCTCATTTGCTGCTTGATTGCGATTTTTTCTAATGATAGCTTCAAGTGGCATGGCCATGCTTTTATTAATACACAAAGCAACACCAATACGCTTTAAACCTATATCTAACGCTAAAGTATTCATATGTAAGCTCTTATTTTCACTCCAGAAATTTCCACCAGACCCTCAAGTTCATATTCATAAACTCTATCACCAAATTTTTTCAAAACTTTTTCTAAATCATTTTCATGCTTTAAAAAGCTTAACAAATCATCCTCACTTTGATCTTGATAAAGCTCTCCAAACATTTTTGCAAATTCCTCAAAATTATGAATTAAATTTGCTTTTTTTGTGGCTAAAAGTAAATTTGTTCCTTCACTTTCATCTTTCCTATGAGGTAATACATATATAGGTTTATTCATACTCAAAGCAAGCCTTGCACTTTGCATAGAACCACTTTTTAAATCAGCTTGAGCTATTATAACAACCTCACTTAAAGCAATAATAAGCCTATTTCTTAATAAAAAATCATATGGCTTTGCTTTATATTTTGCTTCATTTTCACTTAAAGCTAATGCATTTTCATAAATATTTAAAATTTCATTTGTATTAGCTTTTGGATAAATCTCATCAAGTCCATTAGCAAATATGGCTATAGTTTGAGGATAAGCTATTTTAGCTGCTTGGATATCCACACCCAAAGCCCCACCACTTACTACACAAACCTTAGTCTTTTTTAACAAAGATACTAACTCAATGAGACAATTTTTAGTATAAACGCTCATTTTTCTAGAACCTATAATAGCTACTTTTCTAGCATTTAAAAGCTCCAAATTGCCTTTATAATAAATCTTTGAAGGTGGATTTAAAAGATTTTTAAAATCTTCAATATTCTCAATAAATTTCATTTAAATATACAAGTTCAACTGAATTTAATAAATCTTTACTTTGCACCAAAGCTTTAAAAGTCTTTTCTCTTGGATGACCAATAGCTATAGCAAAACCTTTCTTTCTTGCCTCTTCTACTGCTTGTTTGAGTTGATTTTTAATATATGCTATATCATCTTCATTATCCAAAAAAACATCTCTAGCTATATAAGGCTGATTAAATTGACTTACTAATTTTTTAGCTTTAGAATTTCCTATGGTTCTTGAATCTACAAAAATAAAATCATTTTGTTTAAAAGCATTAAATAATTTTTCCATAGCCTGCTTATTTGCAGTAAATAAACTTCCTGTATGGTTGTTAATAAATTTTACTTTTGGAAATTGTTCTTTTACAAAAGCAATGCGCTTGCTTATTTTTTCCATATCATCACTAGGGTGTAAAGTGTTTAATTCTGCCTTGTCATATTTTATAGCAGCAAGAGGCAAATGCACCATAAAAAAGTCAAAATCCTTTGCAAACTCAGCTGTATAAGGATGGCGTTTATCAGGTGGAAAAAAAGATGGGATTAATTTTAAATTTGTTTTTTTAAGCATATCTACATGAGTGTGACTTGCCATATCATCTATGATAATTGCTAGACGAGGCTTGGTATTTTTTTGTACTAGAATTTGAGTTTTATTATCCTCGCTTTTATCTGATATATTTTGCTCTACATTTTTTGATTCTTTGCTTGTATTTTGATCTATTACTTCTAAAATTGAAGTTTGATTATCTTCTTTAGTTTGATTTAACTCTGTATTTACAGGGTTTAAATTTAAAATTTCACTAATATTTTTATCTAAAAATTCTAAATTTTCATTTTCTAAAGTCAAATTTATATCATTAAAACTAAAATTATTTTCTTGTTCTATTATAGGTAATGGTTCTTTTTTGTTTATTGTTTGATTGTAATCTAAACCTTTATTTTCTTCTTTTTTTAAAAACAAAGCTCCAAATGCAAAAAGAAAAATTCCAATTACAACAAGACAAAGCGCTAAAAGCACTTTGTATTTTTTATTTATAGTTTTCAAATTAGTTTTTATCTTTATCAACTAATTTTTTAGCACTAATCCAAGGCATCATAGCACGAAGTTCGCGTCCTGTTTTTTCTATCAAAGAATCATTCATTAATTTACGCTCTGCATGCATTCTTGCAAAATTCGCTCTTCTTTCTAAGATAAAATCTTTAGCAAAACTTCCATTTTGTATATCTTTTAAAACACCTTTCATAGCCTCTTTAGTTTCTTTGGTAATAATCTTAGGCCCTGTGATATAATCTCCATATTCAGCAGTATTAGAAACAGAATATCTCATATCAGCAATACCACCTTGATAAATCAAATCTACAATTAATTTCATTTCATGCAAACACTCAAAATACGCCATTTCAGGTTCATACCCTGCTTCAACTAAGGTTTCAAAACCAGCTTGGATTAAAGCACTAAGTCCTCCACAAAGCACCGCTTGTTCGCCAAATAAATCTGTTTCAGTTTCAGCTTTAAAAGTCGTTTCTATAATACCTGTTCTACCACCACCTATAGCACTAGCATAACTTAAAGCTAAATTTTTAGCATTTTTACTTTCATCTTGGTGGATAGCAATTAAACAAGGAGTACCCCCGCCTATACTAAATTCATGTCTCACAGTATGACCTGGAGCTTTAGGAGCTATCATAATCACATCTATACCTTTTGGAGCAACAATTTGTCCATAATGGATATTAAATCCATGTGCAAATGCTAGAGTTTTACCTGCTTTTAATTCAGGTTTAATTTCTTCATTAAAAATTTCACATTGAATTTCATCAGGAGCTAAAATCATAATCAAATCTGCTTCTTTAGTAGCTTCTTTTACACTTTTTACTATAAAATTTGCTTTTTGAGCTTTTGCCCAACTTTGCCCACCCTCTTTTAACCCTATGATCACTTCTACACCACTATCTCTTAAATTCATAGCATGAGCATGACCTTGAGAGCCAAAACCTATAATAGCTACTTTTTTTGATTTTATTAAATTAATATCACAATCTTTATCATAATAAATTGACACAGCCATTATGCACTCCTAAAATTAAAATTAAAGCAAAGATTATAACTAAAAAATATAAATTTAATCCTTTTATGATAAAATTTAAGTTTTGAAAAATTACTATAAAGAGTATTATGAAAGAATTATTTAATCAACTAAGCTATGGTCTAAATGCTGATGAAATTACCAATAAAAGCAAGCAAATCATTAGAGAGTTGCTAACTTGCGATATCATTAAATTTTATAAAAACAAATACTATTTAAAAGATGGCTTTACTTTTGGTAAGATTGATATTTCAGCTAATGGAACGGGATTTTTAGAAAGTTTTGATCCTGTTTTTAAGCGTGATTTGCTCATAGAAAATAAAAATTTAAAAGGAGCGAATTATGCTGACATAGTTGTGGCAAAATTACTTCCTCTTAAAAAAAAGCGTCCAAGTGCTAAAGTTATCTTAATACTTAAAAGAGTCCATGAAACTTCTTTGGTTATAACTAAAAAATACGGCGAAGCAGTCCTTGGAGTAAATATTCAAACAGGACTCACATGTGCCTTAAAAGCCTCTCAAAAATCCTTAAAAACTCTACCTTTGGGAACTATTTTAAAAATAGAAAATCATGATAATAATATCACTGAAGTGATAGGACATATTGATGATGATTTTGTAGATGAAAAAATTTCCTTAGCACTTTTTAATAAAAATGCAGTTTTTGATAATTTATGTGAAAATGAAGCAAGAGCTTATGGAAATGAAGTTGATGCGAGTATGTATCCATCAAGAAAAGATCTTAGAAATTTAAATTTTTGTACCATTGATCCAATTGATGCAAAAGATTTTGATGATGCAATTTATTATGATAAAAATGAGCATGCTATTTATGTAGCCATAGCTGATGTAAGTGCTTATGTGCATGCTTATAGTGCTATTGATAAAGAAGCAAGATCAAGGGGTTTTTCGATTTATTTTCCTCATATTGCTATACCTATGCTACCAAGAGCTTTGAGTGAAAATATTTGCTCACTAAAACCTAATGAAGATAGGTTAGCATTTTGTTTTAAAATAAGCTTAGATCAAAACAATGAAGTGATTAAAGAAGAGCTTTTTGAGGCTATTATCAACTCAAAACGCCGTTTTAATTACGATGAAGTTGATGAGTATTTACAAAAGCAAGAAGATTTAGGCGCAATCAATTGGCTTTATGAGGTTTTCAAAATCACTCAAAATTTACGAAAAAAACGATTAAAAAATGCTTGTGAGTTTAAAACCCAAGAGCTAAGAATGACTTTAGATGAAAATAATAAACTCATAAAAACACGCCTTGAAAATGACACTGCCTCGCATAATTTAATCGAAGATTGCATGCTTTTAGCTAATAAAGCTGCAGCAAAACTCATTGATATAGGAGTTTTTAGAAATCATTTAAGTCCTGATTATAAAAAAATAGATCAATTGCTAGCTGATCTTTCAACACTTAGTATAGATATTAATCCTAAAAATAATGTCATAGAATTATTTAAAGACATTCAAGTCTTAGCAAATGAGCTAAATATAAGAGAAGAAGTAGATAAACTCATCATCAAGGCGCAAAAAAAAGCAGAATATTCTAGTGAAAATGCAGGGCATTTTGGCTTAGGTTTTGATAAATATACCCATTTTACAAGTCCTATTAGAAGATATTCTGATCTTATATTACATAGACTTTTAAAAGCTAAAATCAATAATGATGAAAAAATGTTTAATTATTTGCTTTTAAACATACAAAGCACTTGTGAGGAATTAAGCTTATTAGAAAGAGAAGCAGATAAGGTTGCTTGGCATTTCATGGATAGAAAATTTGCAAGATGGGCAAAAGAAAATATAGGAAAAAGATTTAAGGCTTTAGTGGTAGAAAATCAAAGTTCATTGCAAGTAAAATTAAATGATGAAATTAAGGGGGCTTTGATTACCATCATAGGTTCAAGGGCAAATTTATTAGAAAATATAGAAGTAGAAATCACTGAAGTAGATATTGTTAGTGCTAAAATTTTTGGCAAAATCACCAAGCATTTTAGTTTAGAAAGAAACCAAAATGTATAAAAATCAACTCCAAAGCTTACTTAATAGCAATAATTTTCCTAATTATTTCTTACTTTATGGAGCGGATAATTTCCAAATAGAGCTTTATACTAAATTTATTAAAGACAAATACTCTTTTGATGAGAGTTTAAGATTTTATTTTGAAGAATATGATTTTAAGCAAGCATATGATTATTTATCTAGCGCTTCCTTATTTAGCGAAAGAAAATTGCTAGAAATCAAAACTCAAAAGAAAATCCCAAGTAAAGAACTCAAGCAACTTTTACAGCTTTGTCAAAATTCGCAAGATAATTATTTTTTACTTGAAATTTATGATGAAAGCTCCAAACAAAGTGAAGCGGAGAAAATTTTTGCTAATAATTTTTGTAGATTTTATAAAGTAAATTCAGCTAAGGAAGGCATGGAATTACTAGCTTTAAAAGCTAAAGAATTAAATATTAACATTACTCAAAATGCCCTTTATGCTCTTTTTTATAATTTTAATGAAAATTTATATTTAGCGGCTAATGAGTTAAATAAATTTAGTGGTCTAAATATCAATGAAAAAATTATCCAAGAGCATTGTTATAGTTTAAGTACTATTAGTTTTGAAAGTTTTTTTGATAAATTAATGCAAAAAAAAGATTTAAGGAATGAACTTGAAAATATTTTAGAAAATTACAATGAAATAGCATTGATTAATGCCTTATATGCAAATTTTTCTAGACTTTTTAAAATAGCTTTACATATTAAAATTTATGGAAATTTAGACTTAAAAGAAATTTTAGGCTATGCTCCACCTATTTCTGTGGCACAAAATCTTCAAAAACAAGCTCTTATGATCAAAATATCACAATATAAAAATATCTTTCTGACACTTTGTAATTGCGAATATGAATTAAAAAAGAATTCTAAAATAGAAAAAAAAGAATTTTTAATCGCAACACTTTTACAACTTAGCTCCATATTAAAAAGTTAAATTAAGAAAACTTATGGTAAAATGAAATTCGCATTTTATGCAAAATCCTTGCCTAAAATTTTAGGCTTTATATCCATAAGGAGAAATTAAATGAGACATTATGAAGTTTTATTCATATTAAAACCAACACTTACAGAAGAAGAAGTAAGTGCTAAGTTGGAATTCGTAAAAGAAGTCCTTACAAAAAATGGCGCAGAAATTGAAAGCGTAGTTCCAATGGGAACAAGAAAACTTGCGTACAAAATTAAAAAATACGAAAGAGGAACTTATTTTGTGATTTATTTCAAAGCTCCTACAAATTTAATAGCAGAGCTTGAAAGGGTATTAAGAATCACTGAAGAAGTAATCAGATTTTTAATCGTAAAATATGAAAATAAAAAAGAAATTGCGGCTTGGGAAAGACTAAGCAAGGGTATCAAACAAAATAAAAAAGAAATTAAAGCTAGTGAAAGCACAGAAGGCTAATTAATGTTTAACAAAGTCGTTTTAGTAGGGAATCTTACAAGGGACATAGAAATGCGTTATGCTCCATCAGGTAGCGCAATAGGCTCTTCTGCTATAGCTGTAACAAGAAGATTTAGTACAAATACAGGAGAAAAAAGAGAGGAAACCTGCTTTATCGACATTAGCTTTTTTGGAAGAACTGCAGAAATTGCTAATCAATACCTTAACAAAGGTAGTAAAATTTTAATCGAAGGTCGTTTGAGATTTGAGCAATGGAGCGATCAAAATGGACAAAACAGATCAAAGCATAGTATTCAAGTTGAAAATTTAGAAATGCTAGGTTCAACTGTACAAAATAATCAACAAAGTAATTTTGAAAATCAAAATTATGGTTATAATCAAAATTTTAATCAACAACAAAGCTTTGATCCTTATGCTCAAGTACAAACTAGAACAAATTCATCTAATAATACCTATCAAAATCCTCAAAAGGAAGCCCCTATGAAGGAAATTGATATTGATAAATATGATGATGATACAGAATTACCATTTTAAAGGAAAAAACATGGCAGAAAAAAGAAAATACTCACGCAAATATTGTAAATATACTGAAGCTAAAGTTGATTTTATAGACTATAAAGATACAGCATTGCTAAAACATGCTTTATCAGAAAGATTTAAAATTATGCCACGCCGTTTAACAGGCACTAGCAAAAAACACCAAGAAATGGTTGAAGTTGCTATTAAGCGTGCAAGACATGTAGCACTTATCCCTTATATCGTAGATAGAAAAGAAGTTGTTACTAATCCTTTTGAAGGACTATAATTATTAAATCAAACCCAAGCTTTTTAAGCTTGGGAAAATAAAAGGTTGTTTTATGTTTTCAGATATAGAATCTGAAATTTATGTTATTTTACTTGCATCCGTTGCTATTATAGCAGTTTTAAATCCTTTTGGAAATCTTCCACAATTTATTGCAATGACTGAAGGTCTAGATGCTGATATAAGAAAAAAACTTTTTAGAAATATCATTTACACTGCATTTTGTATTGTTTTAGTTTTTTTACTTTCTGGACCATTTATCATGAAATATTTATTTAAAATAGATATTAATGATTTACGAGTTGCAGGTGGTTTGATTTTAATCATTATGAGTACAAAAAATCTACTTTTCACCCCATCAAGCACTCAATTTCAACACTATCAAGGATTAAGCCACAAAGAATTATTAAAAAAAAGTATAGTGCCAATGGCATTTCCTATGCTTGTAGGACCTGGAACACTTTCTACCATAGTAGTTATTTCAGAAGATCAAAATTTAGCTATAGCTATAGCTTCTGTATTACTTACTTTTGCTTTTATTTTTGCTTTATTTCACTTTTCAGCTACTATTGAAAAAGTTATCGGTAAGCTTGTACTTTATGTTTTTTCGCGCATTGCTTTAGTTTTTATTATGGCTATGGGAGTAAAAATGATAGCTATTGGAATTCAAACTTACATTCAATCTACCTAGGATAAATAAAAAAACTTTTTTGTAAAAACACTTCTTCATTTACTGCTTTATTGGTATTTAACAACACACTAATATTTACCACTACAATACTTTTTGCATGAACATACTTTGCAATTAATTTATTATTTTTACATTCACCCAAAGGATAAGCATAATCAATTCGTATTTTTATATTATTATATTCAAAATTATATTCACTTAAGCATTCTTTACCCTCCAAATAGGCTTGATATAAAAAATATTTAGCAAACTCTTTAGCATCATGAAGTAAAATATTTCCTTGGGTATAAAGCGTTAAATCTTTCATAATTCTTGGTGGATATGAAGAAATTTTTATTATAAACGCCATAATAAAAGAAATAAATAAAATAAAAAATATTGTATATATCATTGCAAATGATTTTTTCACAAAAGCATCCATTTATCTAAACATCTATTTTGAGTATTACTGCAAATTGTAATTTTTAATAACTCACCATCATGCTTGAAAATAAGTTTTGAAATATTTTGAGCTAATAAAAATACTTGTTTGTTATGATTTAAATCATCAATTTGCATATAAATATTTTTATTTTTCAAATACACCTTAATATAAGCATATAAAATAGTATAAAATCCACTAAAACTCTCATCAAAAAAATTGATTTTTTCTCTATCATCAACTAATATTTTATAGATTTTTGAATTTTTTATATCATAAATATACATATAATCACTAGTGTATATTTTCAACTTCTTCATACTATGCATATCTTTATAATTGCTCAAAATTCCTTCAGAAATTCCATTTTCTATAAAATACAAATTACTTTTTGGGCTAAAAAAACTTTCATTATTTTCTAAAATAATACCACTGAAGTTTAATTTTTTTAATGACAAATCATAAAAAATATCATCATTTGCATTCATATAACACTCAAAAGAATTACTTGTAAATATTGCATTCAAGCAAGAATTATAAATTTTCTCCATGCTAAGTAAAGCTTGATTTAAATCAAAAAATATTTCACTAGATTTTTTAACATTAAAACTATAATTATAAATATACATAGCTGGATTAATTAAAATAGTAATCAAAATACCCAAAATAACAAGGCTTAACGCAAGTTCCAATAAACTAAAAGCCTTTGTCATCTATAAAAGCTTCTTTATAGGATAAATCTTTTATTTTTAAAGATTTGAGTTTAAATTCATCACTAGTGTATTCTAAAAAGTTGTAAGTATTTATATTTATCTCTTTTGCTTTATATAAAGGAATTTTCTTTAGCAATTCTTTTTCTTCATTAAAAAGGGTTTGATTTTGCCATATAACATTTAAAGATTTATTTGCAAATACAAGATAATAAGATCCAAAAATAAAAGATAAAATTACAATACAAAAAGCAAGCTCTAGGAGACTAAAAGCTTGCTTCATTTATTTAAACTTGCATTAAAAGCTTCAAAAAAAGCACCGCGTAAAGCTCTTTTTTCCAAAGCTTCAATTCCTTTTATAGTTACCCCTGCTGGAGAACAAATTTTTTCTTTAATAATAGCAGGATGAGCACGATTAAACAAAGCACTAAAGCTTTCAAAACTTGCGCGAGTAAGCTCATAACTAAGCTCATTTTTTAAACCATTTTTCACACCTGCATTAGCTAAACTTTCTGCTACCAAAGCTAAAAATGCAGGAGCACAACCGCTCAAAACCATAGCTATATCAAATTCTTTTTCATTTTGCAAACTTATGGCTTTACCAAAAGTATTTAACAAAGATAAAATTTCATCTTTAAATAAATCTTTTTCCATTAAATAAGCAGTTGTAGAAGCTTTAAATTCGGCTGCTGTATTTGGCATAATTTTCACATAATTTTGTGCATCAATACAATGAAGCCGCTCAAAAGTAGTGTTTGCTAAAACCGAAATAAGCCATCTTGCCTTGCCTTTTAATTTAACAGCTACTTCTTCTAACGCATAAGGTTTAAAAGCCAAAATAATATTTTTATTATCCATATCAAGCTCATCATATGATAATACTTTTAAATTTAAACCACTGGCTTTTTTTAAATCCCTAGCAACAATAACTACTTTATAAGTATCCTCTAAACCTTTAGCTATAGCACTTGCCATAGCACCATTTCCTAAAATATAAATTTCAGACATTATTTTGTTTGTTTAATAAAAGCTGAAATCTTTTCAGACTGAAAATAATTAGGATATTTGCTTGTATCTAAAATCACTTGCACTAAAGAGTTATTATCATAATTCATCACAACAGGTGCTAAAAAATTTACCGTAGATTCTTCTAATGGCTCATTAATAGCCACTATAACAAACACACCAAAATTAGTTTGCTCATTTAAAGCTAATAATTCTTGATAATAATCAGGCACTTCAAAATCATAATCAGGACGGATCATATAAGGATCAATCATCACAAAAGAAAAATCTTTACCATCAAGGCTTTTAAGTCTATAAAAAACCTCGTCTATTTTATAAAAATTCATATTTTTGGTATCTTCAAAACCTAAAATAGGACATTTAACTTCTAAGTTCATCTTGCCTCCTAAAATCTATTGACTAAGAAATTACAACTCATTAAGCAATTTTAGTTCCAATTTTAAAAATTACACTAATTAAGAGTTTTTGACTATAATTTTAGTTTTAAAAATTAACAATTTCATAAACATAAAAACATTATAATTACAATTATTAAATTTATAAGGTAACACAATGAAAAAACTTTTTATTTTTTCACTTATTATTGCAGGGTTATTTTTAGGAGCATGTAGCTCGAAAAAAGCTGAAGATTTATATAATCTAAGTTCTATGGAATGGTATCAACAAATTATAAAAGATTTACAAGAAAAAAATCTTGAAGCAGCTGATAAACACTATACTTCAATGGCAGGTGAACATATTGCTGATCCATTATTAGAACAAACTTTACTTATATTAGCTCAAGCTCATATTAGTGAAGAAGAATATGAAATGGCAAATTTTTATCTTGATGAATATTTAAACAAATTTGGTGATTCTAAAAATGTAGCTTATATAAGATATTTAAAAATCAAAGCTAAATTTGACTCTTTTGCTGTTCCAAATCGTAACCAAGCCTTAATGCTAAAAACAATAGAAGAAATCAAAGAATACAATCAAAACTATCCTAATGTACAATATAATGATTTAATCGATACCATGCTAACTAAATTTAATCTTGCAGTTTTTTACCTTGATACAAGTATAGCAGAATTATATCAGAAAAAAAACAGAGAACAAAGCTATGAAATTTATAAGCAAAAAATCGAAAATTCCGATTTTAATAAAATCGATATGATTAAACCAGAACTTCCATGGTATAGAAAAATATTTGAAGAAGGTATAATGTAATGAAATTAGAAAATATTCAAAACTATCCAACAAAACTTCCCATTCTTGTAGAAGATGAGCTTTTTTTATACCCTTTTATGATAACACCTATTTTTTTAAATGATATGCAAAATATTAAAGCCTTAGATACCGCTTTACAAAATGAAAGTATGATTTTTGTGGCACCATCAAAAATTGAAGGTGGGCGTGGCTTTGATGATATATATGATTGTGGTGTCATTGGGAGTATTATGAGAAAAGTTCCACTGCCTGATGGTAGGATAAAAATTTTATTCCAAGGATATGCAAAAGCCAAGATTGTTGAGAGAATTTCGGATGATCCTTTATATGCTTTAGTTGATTTAATTCATCAAGAGCCAATTTGCAATACAAAAAAAGAAGCTATTATAGAAGTAGTTAGAGAAAAAGCAAAAGCTTTATCGACTGTGAGTCATTATTTTCCACCTGATCTTTTAAGAACTATAGAAGAAGATGTCGAGCCTAGCAGAATTTGTGATCTAATATTAAATTCTATTAAAATCAAAAAACAACAAGCTTATGAATTTTTTATCGAAACTAATTTAGAAACCAAGCTTTTAAATTTAATTGATTATTTAGCTAAAGAAATTGAAGCAAATAAAATCCAAAAAGAAATCAAAAATAAAGTTCATTCTAAAATTGACAAGGTTAATAAAGAATACTTTTTAAAAGAACAACTCAAACAAATTCAAAGAGAGCTTGGAAGCGATATACAAAAAGAAAGCGAAGTAGAGGAATATAATAAAAAATTAGAAAAGAAAAAAGCTTTTATGTATGAAGAGGCTTATAAAGAAATCAAAAAGCAAATTCAAAAATATGAAAGAATTCATCAAGATAATTCAGAAGCTTCTATGGTGCAAACTTACATAGAAACGGTTTTAGATATACCTTTTGAGCACTCCTCAAAGAAAAAACTAAATTTAAAAGATGTATCTTTACAACTCAATAGTGATCACTATGCCCTAGAAAAACCAAAAGAGCGTATCGAAGAATACTTTGCAGTTAAAGAACTTTTAGAAAAACGCAAGATTAAAGATAGAGATGGTGCAAAAGTCATCTTGTGCTTAGTTGGCCCTCCTGGTGTTGGCAAGACTTCTTTAGCAAATTCAGTCGCAAAGGCATTAAAAAGAGAGTTAGTGCGCATAGCTTTAGGTGGTTTAGAAGATGTTAATGAACTAAGAGGACATAGAAGAACCTATATAGGAGCTATGCCAGGACGCATTATACAAGGACTTATAGAAGCAAAACAAAGCAACCCAGTAGTTGTGCTTGATGAGATTGATAAACTAAGTCGCAATCATAGAGGAGATCCAAGTGCAGTTTTACTTGAAATCTTAGATCCTGAACAAAATACTAAATTTAGAGATTATTATCTAAATTTCAACATCGATTTAAGCAAAATCATTTTCATAGCTACTGCAAATGATGCAAGTTTAATTCCACCTGCTCTAAAAGATAGAATGGAATTTATAGAACTTAGCTCTTACACTCCTCAAGAGAAATTCCAAATAGCCAAAAACTATCTCATACCTGATGAAATAAAAAAACATGGATTAAAAAAAGAAGAAATAAGCTTTAGTGATGATGCTATAGAATTAATAGTAAATGAATATACTAGAGAATCAGGTGTAAGAAATTTAAGAAGAAAAATTGCTGAAATTTGTAGAAAATGTGTTAAAAAACTTCTTTTAGAAAAAGATATTAAAAATATTGAAATTAATGATAAAAATTTAAAAGATTTTTTAAGTAAAAAAGTCTTTGAAATAGAAAAGCACGAAAAAGAAAATAAAATCGGACAGGTAAATGGACTTGCTTGGACTGCAGTAGGTGGAGATGTATTGAAAATCGAAGTCATTAAAATCAAAGGCAAGGGTGATCTAACTTTAACAGGGAGCTTGGGTGATGTAATGAAAGAATCAGCAAAAATTGCTCAAAGTCTTGTTAAGAATTTAATCGATGATGAACAAATTAAAGTCTCAAAGAAACTTTTCTACAAAGAAGATGAAAACATATATAATCAATACAATCTTCACATTCATGTACCAGATGGAGCCACTCCAAAAGACGGACCAAGTGCAGGCATAACTATTACCACAGCCATTGCTTCTATTTTTAGCGACAAGAAAGTAAAATCAAATGTTGCAATGACTGGAGAAATTGATCTAATGGGCAATGTTCTACCAATAGGTGGTTTAAAAGAAAAACTTATTGCTGCTTATAAAGCTGATATTAAAACAGCCATTATCCCACATAAAAACTATGAAAGAGATTTAAAAGATATTCCTGAAGAAGTAGTAAAAAATATGAAAATTATTGGGGTAAAAAATTTACAAGAAGTTTTAAAAATAGCTCTTATCTAAATTAGAAGCTTTAAGCTTCTAATTTATCTATAATAGCTTTACTTTCTCTTTCTAAATTTTGTATATCTTCTATAATACAATCATAATCCTCTTTAGAAATGCTTTCCTTTTTAGAAAGCTTCACTGCTTTGTTAGCTACATTTTGAATAAATTCACTTTTAGACTCTAATTCTTTAGGAGGAATTAAAGGACAGAAAATGCTTTTTGCATCTTCATCTTTACATAAAGTTGAAATAGGATCTAGATTTTGAAGATTTTCTTGAGAACCATTTAGAGTTAAATAAACATCAGATTTATATAATATATGATCTATTTTCATAGCAGAAAGAGTTAAATCAGATGCAAAATTAACAAAATCTTCTCCTAAATGCAAACTCTTTCCTTCAAGATCTTTAAAAGCTTGGCTAAAATCTAAAATTTTAGCATCAGAAGAACTAGCTATACCATAAACCTTCTCACTATTTTCTTGTATTAAGCCTATTTCTTGATTCATTACTTGAATTGCTAAAGTAATTTCACCTGTTGCTTTTTGTGTTTTTTCAGCAAGTTGTCTTACTTCATCTGCAACTACCGCAAAACCTCTACCATGCTCTCCCGCACGAGCTGCCTCAATAGCTGCATTTAAAGCAAGTAGGTTAGTTTGATCTGCAATATCCCTAATTACTTCAACAATCGCATTAATGTTTTGAGAATTTGAAGCAAAAGTATCAACAGCATTTTTACTTTCATTGGCTACTTGCATCATAAAACCAATTGATTCTTGTAAGCCACCAATCTCGATACCATTTTTTTGCGCTGTATTGGAAATAACTTTAATATCACCAAAAACTTTCCTCATAAGTTTAATGATAGCATTTAAATCTGTAGATAATTTTAATAAATTTTTATTTTGACTATTTAAACTCAAGTCCATAAGTTCTCTTGATAAAGCATTCTTAAACACCAATTTTCCAGTTTTTTCTATCTCATCCAAAGCTTTATTAATAAAGTTAATATTATGAACAAAAATACCTTTTAAACCTTCAGGGATAGCTCTTCTAAAATATTCACCTTTTTGAGAACAAGCAATTGAAGTATTTATCTCTCTTAAATAAGCCTCTAAACCATCTATTGTATTATTAAGATTATCAGCAATTTCTTTTAATTTTTTATTAGTACATTTAATATATACAATTCTTGAATCAAAATTACCATTTTTTAACTCTCTACTAAGATGTAAAATCTTATCACTAAATTGTTCTTCTTTTTTTAAAATAAACAATCCATATATAAATAAACAAAACAAAACTAAAAAGAAACCTAAAGAAATAAACTCTGCATAAAGCAAAGAATTAATACAGGCTACTATGCTTAAAACTATACCAAGAAACAAAATATTTTTCATAAGAAATCCTTTTTTTATTTTTGAATTTTCATCATTAGTTCATTATAGGTTACCCCATAAGATTTTACTATTGCTTTTAACTCCTCTATTCCAGATTTAATACCACCATCTTTTTCTTTCAACAAAAGAACTTTATAAATTTCTTCCATTGTTTTGATAGCATCAACATTAGGTTTTCTTCTAACTGAATAATAATTTAAAATGTTTCCATTTTCATCACATGAAGCAGTTACATTAGCAAAAACCCAATAATAATCGTTATATTTTGTTTTATTTTTTACAAAAGCAAAAATTTCTTTTTTAAGCTGAATGTTATCCCATAAATATTTAAAAACCGTTCTTGGCATATCAGGATGACGCATAATACTGTGAGGTTTATATAAAATTTCATCAATTTTATAATCAGAATATCTCAAAAAATCCTCATTTGCATAAATAATCTCACCTTTTAAATTAGTTTTTGATGTTATTAAAACATCCGAGGTTAGAATTTTTTCTGAAGACATAACACAATCTCCTTAGTTTAAAATTAAAAAGAGAGTGATTATATCTTAATACAAAATAATAATTTATAAACAAAATTTATCAAATTCATCTTTGAAGCTCTAAAATTAATTGATTATAACTCATACCATAAGAATTAACTATCTTAACAAGTTCATCCACTCCGGCTTTTATACCATCTTTTTCTTCTATTTCTAAAAGAATTTTATAAACTTGCTCTATGGTTGATATTGCCTCTCTTTTAGGTTTTCTTCTAACTGAATAATAATTTATAATATTTCCTTGTTCATCAAAAGAAGCTGTAACATTAGTAAAAACCCAATAATAATCATTTTGTTTGGTTTTATTTTTAACAAAAGCAAAAATTTCTTTTCCATCTTGTATATAATCCCATAAACATTTAAAAACAGTTTTTGGCATATCAGGATGACGCACAATATTGTGAGGTTTATATAAAATTTCCTCCATTTTATAACCCGCATATTTTAAAAAATCATCATTAGCATAAATAATATCCCCTTTTAAATCTGTCTTAGAGGTTATTAATGTATCTGGTTCTAAAATTTTTTCTTGCGACATTTTTTTCCTTATAATTTATTTACAAAATATTATATTTCATTTATCATAAAATTTCATTGAAATTAAAACCTTTGTCATAAAGTATCTTTCTGACTAATTCTTGATGTTCTTTTCCTTTTGTTTCTAAAGTAATTGAAATCATCGCATCACCATATTCTAACTTAGTGGAAAATCTATCATAATCAATTTTAACTATATTAGCTTGAGCTTCTTTTATAGCATCACTCAAAGTACTCAAAGCTCCTGGTTTATCAACCAAAGTAACATTGATAAGCATTTTTCTAAAAGCTTTAAACAAACCTTTTTCTATGATAATATTTAACATTTGTACATCAATATTTCCACCGCTTAAAATCACGCCTATTTTTTTATGATTTTTTAAATCTATTTTTTTATGTAAAAGTGCAGCAACTGCTGATGCTCCAGCACCTTCAACTGTGATTTTATGTTTTTCAAGTAAATATAACACCGCATTAGCTATTTCTTCATCATCAACTTGAATAAAATCATCAACACATTCAAGAATAATATCAAAATTAATTTTATTTACATCACGCACCGCAATACCATCAGCTATGGTTCTCACAGCCTTTGAATTGATTATTTTTTTACTTTTAAAACTCTCATACATAGCAGGAGCTCCTTTAGCACTCACTCCAATAACTTTTATATTAGGATTAATCTGCTTAGCAGCACTCGCCACTCCACTAATCAAACCTCCACCACCAACTGGAGCTAAAATCATATCTAAATCACTTATTTCATCAAGCATTTCAAGCATTAAAGTACCCTGCCCTGCTATAATACTTTCATTTTCAAAAGGATGAATAAAATTTAAATGATGTTCTTTAGCATAATTTAACGCATAAGCATAAGCCTCATCAAAATTATCTCCTTTTAAAATCACTTTTGCGCCTAAATTTTTAGTCGCACTTACTTTTAGCAAAGGTGTAGCTTCAGGCATAACAATCACAGCTTCTATCCCAAATTTTTTAGCACTAATTGCAACTCCTTGTGCATGATTTCCAGCGCTTGCAGCTATTACACCTGCTTGCTTTTGTTCTTTACTTAAATTAGCAATAGCATTATAAGCACCTCTGATTTTATAAGCACCTGTTTTTTGTAAATTTTCACATTTTAGAAAAACATCAGTATCTAAAAACTCACTTAAAAAAGAAGAGTGCACCAAAGGGGTTTTTAATACAAAATCTGCAATTTTTTGCTTTGCTTGATAAATTTTATTTAACTCAATCATGATTTACCTTTTTATCTAATTCTATTTTAATACAACGATCTTGAACGCAATTTATACCAAATTTTTTACATTTTTGCATTATTTCATCGTTAATAATACCAAGTTGCATCCAAAAATTTTTAACATTTTTAGCTAAAAGATCTTCAAAAATTTCATTTGCGTAACTTGCTTTTCTAAACATTACAACCGTGTCAATTTCAGAAGGAATTTCCCTTAAATTTCTATAAACTTTCTCGTTTAAAATAAAATCTTCTTTAGGATAGATAGGATAAATTGTATAAGATAAATCTTGTAAATATTTGCTTACAAAATACGAAGGTTTTTCTTGATTAGGACTAAGTCCTATAATGGCGATATTTTTCATAGAACTTAGTATTTTATGAGTATCACACAATGCTTTTTCCTTATTTTTAAAAAAGCATTGTATCTAAAATAAAATTAACAAAAAGTTTTTTTAACTATTAATAAATAATATAAAACAAGAGCAAACAAAACAAGTACAGCACAAAGTGCATAGACATTAGCAAAACCTATACTTGGTTCAACAATACCCAACAAATAAGGACTAACTCCTATGCCAAAATCCAAAGATAGAAAAAAAGTAGAATTAGCTAACCCCATTTTTTCTTTAGGAGCTAGTTTGATAGCCAAAGCTTGTGCACTTGAAGTAGCATTTGCATAACCTAGTGCACAAAATATACCGGCGATAATAATCATATAAAAATTTTTTGCAAACGCAAGTAAAAGTAAACACAATATAAAACTAAATAATGAAAAAATTATTACAATATTAGCTCCATGTTTATCAAATACCTTTCCAGCAAGAGGTCTAAAAACTATAGAAAATCCAGCATATATTACAAAAAACATAGATCCAGCAAAGCTTAAATTTAAACTTTGAGTATAAGCACTCATATAAGCTATAATAGCTCCAAAAGGACATGCGATCAAAAAAGTAATCAAAGCCAAATTTAAAACTGATTTTTCAAAATAATTATAAATACTAAATTTTCTTTTTACATGATAATGTTTTTTAAATCTTCTTACTTTTAAAAAAATTGATAAAACTAATGCAAAGATAATACTCACACTTGCAATTAAAAAGCTTAGTTGAAATAAGTTGATAGAGTCAAGTTTTATGGCCAAAAAAGGCCCTAAAGCTGAAGTTAAAACAACACTCGTAGCATAATACCCTATACCAATTCCTCTTTTATTACTAGGTATTATTCTAGCAATAGCTGCCCCACAAGCACAAGAACAAATTCCATAGCAAACTCCAGCTAGAAAGCGTATCAATACCAAAAAATACACATTATAAAATTTCAAATACATTAAATTAATAAAAAGATAAAATAAAAGTGAAAATATAATCACTTTTTTTATATTAATACCATCAATAATAGAACCAAAATAAAGTCTAGAAAGCAAAGCACCTATAACAAAAGCACCCATTATAAGTCCTGCGGTGCTAGTTTGAAGATTTAAAACACCCAAAACATAATCTGTACTAGAAATAGTACTCATATAAAAAACAAGACAAATAACAAAATTTATCCCAAAAATACAGAAAAAATTTATATTAAATAAATTATATTTCTTACTAAGACCCATGAAAAAACCTTTCTTAAATTTTTTCATTGATATAATCAAGTAATTTTAAAAGCACTTCTTGATCTTGTTCATCTAATATATCTAAGATTTCTTTTTCATATTTTCTTATACAAACATTTGCATCAAAAAAAATTTCTTTACCCTTGGCACTTAAAGTAATGATCTTTTCTCTTTTATCATCAGCTTTTAAAAACTCTATATATTCAAGTTTTGCTAGTTTGGAAACAACTCTAGAAAGTATAGCTTTATCCATTTGATAAAATTCACATATTGGAGCTAAAGTGCTATTTTGATGATGGCTTAAATAAACAAAAACTCTCCAATCACTTGATTTCAATCCAAATGGCTTTAAAATTTCATTGACTTTATAGAGTATTTTTCTATTTGTATAAGTAATTTTTTGAAAAAATATGAGAAATCCTTTGTAAAAATTAATTGATTAAATCAACTATTTTAATAGTAACAAAGATTACATAAATTCTAACTTATATAAGTTTTTTCCTTAAATACATTCTACATTTAAGATAAAAAATATCAAAAAATTAAAGCTTGTAACTTTGTTATAATATTTTAAATTTACAAATATTTGTAGTATTGACAAACTCAAATTAGCTTAGATTAAACTATGACATTAGAGACTTTATTTATACTAATAAAACTTGCATTATTATTTTATAATGCTTAATATAATTTAACATAAGTCAATAAATTTTACCACTGAGTATTGTAAAATATTAAAAATTATCGCAATAAAGGTTGTAATCATGATCGATATTTATCCTTATATACTAATAATACATTTATTTTGTGCTATATTTTTTATAGGATTTTTATTTACCGATGTATTCTTATTAAGAAAATTAAATTTGGATATAAAAAATACAATTAAAATAATGCCACCTATTGTATTGATTTTATTTCTTAGCGGTTTATATTTAGCTCATTTTCACTTAAATTCATTAAATTGGATATTTATTTGCAAAATATTCTTTGCTTTTTGTATTTTTATATTAATACTATTTTCTCTTTTTTATAAAATAATCTTAAAAAAACAAAATCCTTTTCATGCATATATTCATCCTATTGTATTTATTTTTACTATAATTATTGTAATATGTGCAAAATTAATGTTTTATATTGTTATTTGATTTTCAAATAAACACCACATTCAAGATGATTTGTGTTTGCAAATTGATCAAAAAATGCAAATTTGGATATTTTATGAGTTTTGCATAATTTCTCAAGGTTTTCTTTTAAAGTGATAGGATTGCACGATATATAAATGATATTTTCATAATTTTTAATAAGTTCAATCACACTTAAATCAAGTCCTGCTCTTGGAGGATCAACTAAGACATGAGATATTTTAAAACCATCTAAATCTATGTCTTTTAAGCGATTAAATTCCCTTTCTTTTTTCAATGCTTGACTTAACTCTTCACTAGAAAGCCTTGTAAAAGTTATATTTTCAATAGAATTTAAAACGCAATTTTTTAAAGCAAACTCAATATTTTTCTTAGAAATTTCAGTTGCTAAAACTTTTTTAAAATTTCTTGCTAAAGCTATGGTAAAATTTCCATAACCACAATAAAGCTCTAATAAATCTTGCTTAAAATCACTCTCTACACAAGATACAACCCATTCGTTCATCTTTTCATTAATAAAAGTATTGGGTTGGATAAAACAATCATTATTAAACTCATATAAAAATTCATTTGTATTGATATTTAAAATTTGTCTTAAATTTTCTCCATTAAATACAAGTTTTTTACCCCTACTTCTTGCTATGAGCTTGAGATTTAATTTTTCTGCTAATTCTTGTAAATCTTGTGTGATTAGCTCTATATTTTTATGGAAAAGTAAAGTTATACTTAAATCTAATTTTGTAGCTAAAAACTCTACTCCAAAAAGCTTTTCTTTTAAATTTTCATTTAGATTATTTAATAAAATAGGCATATATTTTTGAATTTTTTCATCTGCTATATCAAAATTTTCAATAGGAATTTTTTTCTTATTTTCAAACATTGCATAAGAAATTTTCCCATTTTCATGATGATATATAGAAAATTCCGCCCTAGTTCTATAAGCTTTTAAAGGTGATTTAAAGCACTGAATTTCTCCATCATATAAAGAAGAAAACAATGCTTTGTTTAAAGCAATTTTTTCTTCAAAATGCATTTACGCATCTACCTTTTTGCCAACCACAAAAAGTAAAACTATCATAGCTAAGATTCCAAAAACAAGTCCTAGCCACACATTAAGTCCTAATGCTACCGGTAAATAACCACAAAGTATACTAATAGCACAAACACTCAAAGCATAAGGCATTTGTGTACTAACATGAGCTAAAAGATCACACTTACTTCCCATAGACGAAAGTATAGTTGTATCAGAAATTGGCGAGCAATGATCTCCAAAAATAGCTCCTGTTAAAACCCCTGAAATATTAATAATCATATATTGGTGTAACTCTGCTCCGCTTAATTCATTATGAACCCCAACAGCCATAGCTAAAGGAATAGCCAAAGGCATTAAAATACCCATAGTTCCATAACTAGTTCCCGTTGAAAAAGAAATAATAGAAGCAAAAATAAAAATTGCTGTAGGAAGCAAATAAAGAGGTGTTTTATCTGAAAATAAATCAATTAAATATTTAGAAGTCCCCAAATCTTTAATCACAGAAGCTAATGACCATGCACAAAGTAAAATAATCACAGTCATAATCATAGTTCTCCAGCCATGAGTCCAAACCGCAATAGCTTCTTTTAAAGTAAATATTTTTCTATACATTCCCAAAATAATAGCTACTATGGTAGCTAAAAGTGCTGCTTGAAATAATACAACTGAAGCATCAGCTGCGCCAAAAGTCTCTCTAAAAGCAAATAAACTAAACGGTGCTGCATCAATTTGTGCTTTAACACTCACATCATCTAAGGCATTATAACCACTAAAATAAAAACCTATAAATGAAAACACAATCAAAACAGCCAAAGGTATAATAGCATTAGAAGCTTGCAATTTTACATGCTCTTTTGGCTCTAAGACCTTATCTTCTATATTATCAATTTGCTCATGACCATGAGAAAATTTACCCGCTCTAGCTCTAAGTTCAGCTTTTAACATAGGTCCAAATTCCCTACCTGTATAAATAGTCAAAACAACAAAAATCAACATAAAAAGATTATAAAATCTATAAGGTAAGGTTTGTACAAAAATTTCAAAAGCGTTAATTTCTTCTTTTACTACACCTAAATGTGCAAAAGTTGCATTATCAATTAGATCATATCCGCTACGAATTAAAGAAATTTCAAGTCCTATCCAAGTAGAAATGATAGCAAGACCGGTAATTGGTGCTGCAGTTGCATCCATAATAAAAGCAAGTTTTTCACGGCTTACTCTAAATTTATCTGTTACCGGACGCATGATAGGACCTACGATTAATGAATTGGCATAATCATCAAAGAAAATAAAAATTCCCATACACCAAGTAGCAAATTGTGAGCTTTTTACTTGTTTAGCTTTAGTAGAAAGCCAAAGAGCTACTGCTTTTGTCCCCCCTGTTTTAGTAATAAGAGCTACAACACCACCTATGGTTAAAACTTGCAATAAAATTCCTGCATTACCAGGACTTGCCATAGCATTTACCACTTTAGAAATAAAGCCTGTAAAAGAAGCTATGATAGCATGGTAAATACTATTTTCAATAAGTCCTAACATAAAAGTACCACTTAATGCACCAATAAATAACGAAAGTACTACATCTTTAGTAACAAAAGCTAAAATAATAGCTATCACCGGTGGTAAAAGCGTCCAAGCTCCAAAAAGTTCCGCATTTGCTTGTGCATCAGCAAATAACAACAAAGGAGCTAATAATAAATAAAAAATTTTCATAATTATCCTTAAGTTTTTATATTTTTTCGCTAAAAGTTCCTGCCCATGTTTGAGTCACAGGCATAAGCTCTATTTCGTTAATATTAATATGCTCAGGTAAGCTAATGATAAAAGTAATAATTTTTGCTATATCTTCAGCTTTGATATATTTAGTATTTTCATAAATCTCATCAGCTTTTTTAATATCACCTTTAAATCTCACTTCACTAAATTCAGTTTTACAAAGTCCTGGAGCAATATTTGTTACTTTTATATTACTTCCACGCAAATCCGTTCTTAAAGCTTTGGAAAATTGTGCCACAAAAGCCTTGGTTCCACAATAAACATTACCTCCATAATAAGGCACATTAGCTGCAATTGAGCCAAGATTAATTATGTGGGCATTTTTTACTTTTCTAAGTAAAGGTAAAGCAGCTCTTGCTACATATAAAAAGCCTTTGATATTAGTATCTACCATGGCTTCAATATCTTCAATATCCAAAGAATCAAATTCATTTAAACCTAAAGCAAGACCTGCGTTGTTAATAAGCAAAGAAATATTGCCAAAATCTTGAGGTAAATTTTCAATTGATGCAAAAACTGCTTGTTTATCTCTAACATCAAGTTCTATGGGATAAATTTTATCCCCATAAAGCTCTTGTAGTTTTTCTAATCTATCTTTGCGTCTTGCTATAGCTATAACTTTATAATCAAGTTCTATTAAAGCTTTTAAACTCTCTAGTCCAAAACCTGAACTTACTCCAGTTATTAAAGCAATTTTCATGGCTGTGTCTCTTCATATAGCATTAAATTCTCATTTTCCTTTAAACCAAGTTTTTTTAGATATTTAATATTTTGTTCTTTTTTTGCAATTATGGCAAAATCAAGAGCATTAAATCCCAAATCATCAATTTCTTTATAATTTGCTTTGTAATCTATAAGCAACTTAAGCATTTTTACATCTGCATAGTTTGCTCCATGCATAAAAATATTTTTAGAAGTATGCTCAAGTGCACATAAAGTAATGAAATATGGCGTATTACTTCCCATACTAGCAATAGAAAGTTTTTCATTATCGTTAATGTATTTTTGATTTACATTAGCTCCATTTTCTAATAAAACTTTTGCAACCTTATAATTGTTGTATTCAACTGCATAAAACAAAGGTGTTTTTCCAAAAGAATTTCTATAATCAATAATAGCCCCATTTTCTAATAAAAGCTTGACATTATCTGCACTATCTAATGCAAAAAACAAAGCAGACTCATAACCTTCATTTATTTTTACACCTAATTTTATAAACTCACTTATAATTTGACTTTCTCTATTGTTTAACAAAGCAGATTTAAAACCATTATTTAATTCTAAATTGCTAATTTTTTTAGAATAAATATATTCTTTTATTTGTCCTAAAGAGTTGTTTTTATTAGCCACAAATTTTTCAAAGTCCGAAATATCTTTAAAGATTTTAGTCTCACCAACTGCCCAATTTAAAAATTCATTCAAAGCATTACTAGCAAAGTAAATAGCACTTGCTTTATCTAAATTAAATTCGTTTTGAAAATATTTTGTTAAAGGATTAATCGCATTATTATACTCTTTCCAAAATTCCTTAAAGAGCTTAAAATTTCCTATACTTTGATAAGCCCAAAATCTAAAATAAGCTTTTAATTTTGCAAATTTTTCTTCAAGTATTATAGGATCTTGTAAAGTTTTTTGATAAACTTGCGGATCAAGCGCAATTTCTAATAATTTAAAATCAAATTTTCTCAAATCGCTAAAATATTCCCCTCCCATACAGGCACTATTACTTCCTCTAATTTCATTAGCAAGCTCATATAATCTTTTTGTAATTTGATTATTTTTTAAAGAAAAATCGCAATTTAAATCTACTTGAGCAAAATCTTGAGAAACTTGTGGTTTAAACTCTTTAAAAAAATCCATCTTATTTTCTTTGACATACCCGCAAGTGTAATCTAAAGCTAATGCATTTAAACTTATAATCAAACTAAATAATAAAATCCTCAAATATTTTCCTTTGATATAAATTAAATCACTATTTTAACTAAATTTTTGCTTTAATAACAATTAATTAATTTAAAATTCATACAATGATTATTTTAAAATGAGGAAAAAATGTATCAAAGTTTTTACAAAGCTAGTTTTGCTTATATTCTTTTGCAGAGCAATGAAAATAAACTTATCAATGTTGATTTTATAACATATAAGCCCAATTTTACTAAAGATAAACACACTATTTTAGAACAAGCCTTAGAAGAGTTAGACCTTTATTTTAATAAAAAACTTTTTTTCTTTAATACACCCCTAGCTCTTCAGGGGAGCGAATTTGAGCAAAAAGTATATAAAGCTTTAATTAAAATTCCCTATGGACAAACTAAAACCTATCAAGAAATTGCTTCTTTTGTCAATCATCCAAAAGCTTTTAGAGCGGTAGGTAATGCAAATTCTAAAAACAAACTTGCAATTTTTATACCTTGTCATAGAGTGGTAGCTAAAAATCACTTAGGCGGATACAATGGTGGTTTATTTATCAAAGAAGCTTTACTTAAATTAGAAGGTGTGCTTTAAAATGCCAAGTTTATTACTAGCAAGTTTTATTTGGGCTTTTTCTTTTCCATTAATTGGGCATTTTATAACCTTAGAAATGGATAGTTTTTTTGCTGCATTTGCAAAAGTTTTTTTGTCTTTATTAGTATTTTTACCTTTTTTAAATTTTAAGCTGAATTTGCATTTAAAACTAAAACTCATAAGCATTGGAGCTTTACAACTTGGTGTGATGAATTTATTTTATTATCATTCTTTTTTATATTTAAGTGTAAGCGAAGTGGCACTTTTTACGATTTTTACACCTTTTTATGTTGTACTTTTTTATGGGCTTTTTTCAAAAAATCTTAGATATTTATATTTTATAAGTATTTTTATATGTATTGTAGGTGCTTTTGTAGTTAAATTTGATAATATTAACTCTAATTTTTTATATGGTTTTTTACTTATTCAAGGAGCTAATTTAGTATTTGGCGCTGGACAAAGTTTTTATAAAATTTTATTAGAAAAAAATACAAATTTAAATCAAAAAGAAGCTTTCGCTTATTTTTATTTAGGCGCAACTAGTATAACCCTACCTGCTTTTTTATTTTTTGGAGATTATAATAATTTACCATCCAATTTAAGTTCTTGGATAGCTTTGATTTATCTTGGGACTATTGCTTCAGGATTTGGATATTTTTTATGGAACAAAGGCTCCACTGAAGTAGATAGCGGGGTTTTAGCTTTGATGAATAATGCTATTATACCTATAAGTATTTTTATCAATATGAGTATTTTTGGAGTAGATGTAGAGCTACTACCTTTTTGCATAGGGACCTTGATCATTCTTTTTTCATTTTTTATACATAAAAAAATCATGCATTATTATAATAAGAAATCTTACTCAAATACAAACCACTAGCAGGAGCTAAAAATCTACAATGAGCTTTTTTGGCATTGATTTGCTCTAAAAGATCATTTTTGCTCATTTTTCCTTCTAATACTTTTAAAATACTTGCCATCATCATTCTAATTTGAGATCTTAAAAAACCATTTGCTTCAAAATAAAACACAGTGTAATTTTTATAAGCATAAACTCTAGTTTTATACATTTTTCTTGTACTTGTTTTATTATCAGAGCCTTCTTTTTGAAAGAGTTTAAAATTATGCTCTCCTTCAAATAAAAAAGCAATTTCCTTGGCTAATTTAATATTTATTTTTGGATAAAAATACACATATGAGGCTAAAAAGGGATTATATTTTCCATGACTTATAATATAGCGATATGCTCTTTTTTGCACATCAAAACGCACTTGGAAATTTTCTTGCATTCTTTGGATATGCTTTATATGTATAAATGGGTGTGTAAAATGATTGATTTTATTTTTTAAATATACAAAATCTTTAAAATGTTCTCCCGCTTTTACGCAAGCGACTGCATTAAATGCATGCACACCTTTATCAGTTCTTGAAGCAAATAAAGGCTTTTCATAAATACCCAAATGCGACAAGGCCTGCGCTAAGGTATCTTGAACACTAAGCTTATGTGGTTGGGTGGCTGAACCTTGAAATTTAGAACCATCATAAGAAAAAGTTAATTTTAAAAGCATTAATACTTACTTGCAATTTTTGCTTTAAAATAAAACAAAGAAGTAATTAAAAAGCTTGAAAAAATCACAGCAATAGCTACAAAAGGAGGATTATAAAAACTAATCAAAAGCGTAAAATAAGCAAAAATAATCACAAAAATTCCAAAATAAGCAAAACCTTTTTCATAACGATAAGTTACTATACCAAAAGAGAGTGCAAAAAGCACGCTAGCTAAAGGAAATAAAGCTATAAGAATATAAATAACAAATTCTTTTGCTTTTTCTTTATTGCTTGTTACATCAGACCAATACCCATAAAAACTTTGAGTATTTAATTCTTTAGAAGAAAGTTTGCTTTTAATTAATAAATTTTTAAAACTAGAAATATGCCAATCTTCTTCTTTAATCTCATAAGCTTTTCCTTCATCTAGCTTAAAAGTAATAACCCCATCATTTGTTTCTAACTTTCCTTCTTTGGCTAAAATCACTTGTTCTTTATCTTGTGGGTTTTTCTTTGGATGATACATTATGATATTTTTATAAGTTTCATCAGAATTTTTGGCATCGATAAAAACAAGCCATTCTCCATATCTTTGTCCAAATTCCCCTGTTTTTATACTTACTTTAGCACTAATTTTTTTATAATCTACAAAATTATCAAAAAGTTCAAAAGATATAGGTATAAAAACCAAAACCACCACAAGCATAAAAGCACTTACCAAAGCTGCAATTTTTGCAAAAAAACTTGCTATCATGCTTGGAGCTATACTCAAAGCAAATAACACTGTGCTTTCATTTTCCCTAGAAAGTCTATAAAAGGCCAAAGTCAAAGCTATGAAAAAAGATATGGGTAGAGTAAAAATTAATATCTTTGGTAAAAGAAAAATATATAATTTGATTAATTCAAAAAAAGTAATTTCAATATAAGCAGTAATTTTAGCAAGTTGTATAAAAAAAATAATCGAAACAATAATAAATAAAGTAAAAAATAAAGATAACATTGTACTTAAAAACTGATTAAGCAAATACTTATAAACTAGTTTCATAATATACTTTCTATACTTAGATTAATCAAAATTCCACAAAATAAAAAAGGAATCATAGGCATTTGATAATCTTTCTTGGCTATTTTTATAAACATCAAAAGACTTAAAAAACTTGCAATAAATAAAATCACAAAGCCTTTTTCATAGCCAAAAATTCCAAAAATCAAAGCTATTATTATAACATCACCTTCCCCTAAACTTTCTAAAATTTCATCTCTTTTTTTAAAATTTTTAATAAAATTAATCACACTTTTTAGTATGAAAATTAACCCCGCCCCAAAACACACTCGAAACAAAAAGCTATCTTGAAAATCCTCTAAATTTAAGCCATTTTGTAAAAAATCAAAACAAAAAGCTAAAATAAACAAAATCCAAAGCCAAAGCTCACTCACTGCTTTTAGATAATAATCCATCCAAGAAAGTGCTAATAATACAGCTAGCATACAAGCAAAAATTAAAATTTGAAAAACATCTTCGATTAAATAAAAAGCAAAGACAAACAAACACGCACAAATAAATTCATTAAAAGGATAAATCAAAGAAATTCTTTCTTTACAAAAAGCACATTTGCCTTTTAAAAATACAAAAGATAACAAAGGAAAAAGATGATAAAATTTCAAAGTTTTAAAACACTTAGGACATTTTGATCTTGGGCTTATTATGCTTTCTTTATTAATCGTTCTTAAAATCAAAACATTGACAAAAGAACCCACACAAAGCCCTAGTAATAAAAATAAAAATATCATTTACCAAAGGTTCTTTTGCGTTTTTTAAACTCAGTAATGATATTTGTGATTTCTTTTTTAGTAAGTGCAGGAAATAAGGTTTGACTAAAATAAATTTCTGCATAACTTGATTGCCATAATAAAAAATTTGAAATTCTTTTAGCACTCCCTACCCTTAAAAACAAATCCACATCTTCACTTAAGTCAAGATTTGCTTGTATATTTGCTTCATTAATTTCAAGATTTTTTTCAATCACCTTTTTAACCGCTCTAACTATTTCATCCTTGCCTCCGTAAGAAATAGCTAAATTTACGCATAATTTTGTGTAATTTTTAGTTTGTTCTTGAAAATTTTGTATTTTTTTTAAGGTTAATTCATCTAAAAGACTTAAATTTCCTATGGCTTTAAAACACACTTCATTAGCTATAAATTTATTTAAAGATTCATCAAGATATTTATTTAACAGCTTAAAAAGAAACTCCACTTCTTCTTTTGGTCTTTGCCAATTTTCTGTACTAAAAGCATAAAGGGTTAGATTTTGAATTTTTTCATCTATACATACTTCTATAATTTTTTCAACAACTTTAGCACCTTGACTATAGCCAATTTTTTCTAAAAGTCCATTTTTTCTAGCCCATCTTCTATTGCCATCCATTACTACAGCAAGATGCTTTAACTCATTCATTCTATCCCTTTATATCCATCAATCTTTTAAAAACAAACATAGGATTGAGCGTATTAACTACTTCAAATTTAAAATACTCGTTTAAAAAATGTGCTACTTTGGCAAAAGGTGTTTGTATGCGTATGATTTTACCATTATCAATTATAATTTTTAAAGCACCAAAAATTTCAAAATACAAATACACCTCTAAAATATTTCCATTTTTCTTAGCTTCAAATAAAGCTCTATTTCCCTCATAAACAAAAGGTATATGATAAATTCCTTCAAAAAACGCAAAAAACATTTCCTTATAAATTTCAAACTCATATGCGCTTTTGCTTTCCATAAGTCTTTGGATAATGAATTTTTTATACCAAGCTTTTTCATCACCTTCTTGTAAAAGCTTTTCTATAAGTTCAGTCCCTTCTTCAAAAAGTCTAATTTTAGGCTTTTTCAAAAGATTTTTAAAAGAAATCACGCCTTTATCTTCATAAACTTCAGCTAAATACTCCTCCCCTACTTCAAGCTCTATCAAACTTTTTGTTTCAAGCTTTTTAGTGTTTAAAAGCAATACATAGCGATTATATGCGCGTTTTTCTAAAATTTGCATTCTTACAGGTAAGGTTGAGTTGATGATATTCACCAAAGTTTCCTTAATTCTTGTGCTAAAATAAAACCAAGTTTTTCTTTGCTTTGTTTAAAACTTTGAGAGATACTATCTTTAGTGATAAAACAAATGCTATTTTCATCACTTCCAAAGTTCATTTGCTCATTTAAGACATTTAAACACACCATATCTAAATTTTTACTAACTAAAGATTTTTTAGCATTTTCTAAAGCATTTTGCTCATCAAATTCCATTTTAAAGCCTATTTTTTTGCCTTTAAAATCTAAATTTTTTAAGATATCCTCATTAAGCTTTAATTTTAAATCAAGTCCGTTTAAATGCTCATTTTTCTTAATCTTACCCTTGTAAGCCTCAAGAGTAAAATCACTCACAGCAGCAGCCATAATTAAAGCATCAAAATCTTTGTATTTTTGCAATTTTTCTTTTAGTTCTAAAGAAGATTCAAATTTTTCTAATTTATAAGGTGTTTTAAACTCTACTGAGCTAATTAGCACCACCTTAGCACCTAAAAAATATAAAGCATCAGCAACCGCCTTTGCCATTTTTCCACTTGAAAAATTACTAATACATCTTACATCATCAATTTTTTCTTTAGTGCCACCACCACTTACAATAAAACTTTTATCTTTAAAAAAATCTTCCTGCATTAGACTTCTTTTTAAAGCATTTATAATACTATCAAGCTCAGCCAAAGCTCCTAATCCTTCATCTTTACAAGCTAGAGTTTTAACTATAGGATCAATGATAATACAACCTTGCTCTTTTAAATTTTTTAAAGAATTTTGAGTGCTAAAATGTAAATACATGTTTGTATTTGCAGCGGGTGCGATTAAAAATGGCTTATTTTTATCCACTGCTATTAAAGTTTGAATGAATAAATTATCTGCTATACCATAGTTTAATTTATTAATAGAATTTATACTAGCAGGCGCAAAAAGCACACAATCGCAAGTCTTGCTAAAAGCTATATGATTATTAGTATTTTGCCAACTTTCATTATCTTCACATAAAACTTCATCCACTAAAGCTTCAAAGCTAAGCTTAGTGCCAAATTTTAAAACTCCCAAACTTAGTAAAACTTTAACCCTAAAACCTTCTTTTTTTAATAAAGAAATAAGCTCATAAGCTTTATAAAAGGCTATGCTTCCACTTACTGCTAGTAAGATTGTTTTCATTTTTTACCTAGTTTTTTATAGTAAAAATCTTCTATAATTTGCGTCTTTGCTCTATTAATATACAAAGAGCCTTTTTCTACATCCTTACACACGGTGCTTCCTGCTGCGATGATTACCTCATCTTTTATCTCAACCGGAGCGATAAATTGCGTATCTGAACCTACAAAAACATTTTTACCTATTTTGGTCTTATGCTTTTTAACCCCATCATAATTACAAGTGATAGTACCACAACCTATATTAGTTCCCTCATCTATCTCACAATCCCCTAAATAACTCAAATGCCCTGCTTTAATTCCATTTAATAAAGCATTTTTGCATTCTACGAAATTTCCTATATGGGTATTTTTAAGCTGGCATTTTGGACGCAAATGCGCTAAAGGCCCTACATCGCTATTTTCTACTATACTATCTTCAATCACACTTGAACTTTTGATGATAGAATTAATGATTTTTGATTTTCCCTCTATACGCACATTTTCATACACTTCACACTCACCTACAAACTCAACTTCATCTGAAATAAAAGTCGTCGCAGGCATGTGAAAAATCACTCCTTGCTTCATCCATTCTTTTTTAATCGCTTCCTGCATAAGATCTTGAGCTAGGCAAAGCTCAATTTTATCATTTACCCCCATAAAATCTTGCTCATTTACAAACACCGCATCGATTTCATAGCCCTTTTCTTTTGCTAAATAAACCGCATCGGTTAAATAATACTCTTTAGCTTTATTATCATTTTTTATCAAAGGCAATACTTCTTTTAAAATTTGTGCTTTTATAGCATAAACACCACTATTGCAAATGTTTATAGCAAGTTCTTCTTTGCTTGCATCTTTTGTTTCTACTATTTTTTGAATTTTATTTTCTTTTAAAACTATTCTTCCATAACTTTTTGGATCTTTTGCCTCAAAAACTGCCACATTAAAATCACTCTCATTTAAAGCTATTTTTTCTAAATCATCTACTTTAACCAAAGGCATATCGCCACATAAAATCAACACTTTTTCATGCTTACTCTCATAACCCCTTAAAGCCCCTGCAGTACCTGGAAAATTTTGCAAGTCTTGTTCTAAAAAGCGTGTATTTGGAAAATGCTCTAAAACAACTTGTTCAACCTTTTCTTTTTGATGAGAAAGCACCACACATACATCATCACTAATTTTATATGCTTGTTTTAAAATATGTAAAATCATTGCTTTTGAGCAAATTTTTTGAAGCACTTTTGGATTTTGTGATTTCATACGCGTGCCAAGTCCAGCAGCCAAAATAAGCACAGAAATTTTCATAATTTACCTTTGTTTTAAAAATTATTGCTTATTTTAACAAGCTAAAGTAAAAATTCTTACTAGTTGTTATTTGTTTTTTACAGATTTTCATTTACTTTAAACTTAAATTTATGGGGGGGGTATAATGCTTTTTTTCAATTTAAATTTACAAGGAGTAATCAAATGAAACTTTCTTATTACACAAGTAAAGTTTTAATGGGAGTTAGCATTAGTGCTTTATTAAGCGGTGCTGCTTTAGCTCAAGAGATAAATCATGGAAATTTTTCTGATTTTTTTAACTATAAAGATGGAATTTGGAGTTTAGATTCTAAAGAAAATATAGAATTAAAAATAAGTCCTTCAGATATTCAATCATACTATGGTGGAGAAAATAATGATAAACCTATAAATGAATTTAACATCAAAACAAGTGGCGTTTTAACCATAGGATCTGATTCAGACTGGATAGATGTAGGTAGCACTTCAACTAATGAAGCAAAATATGATTTATATAGTGTTAATTTAGAAGCAAAAGAAATCATTTTAAATTCTGATAGAGCTACCTTAGAAGCAAATAAAGCTTTTAATATAAAAGGAAATGTTACACTAAAAGGCAGCTCACCTATAACAAATGATAATATAAGCAACGAAGAACTTGATAGACCTGCTTTAAATGTATGGAATGGATATGGCGAAAAAGATGGCTATATGAGCATACAAGGAAATTTAAATGTAAACAATTCTTTTATTGGTATATTTGATGCAAATAAAAAAGGTGGCTTAATCTCTGTAGATGGAGATGTAAATATAAAAGATTCAGCTATAGGCATAAGCACAAATAGTGTTTCAAATTTAGGTATAAACAACTATGTAGCTATAAAAACAACAGGCAATTTTAACCAAGATATAGATAAAAACATAGTAACGGCACTATATACTAAAGATATAACGAGCATGCTTGAAACAAGTAATTTACTTCCAAAAAATGTATTTTTTGAAGATACTGATTTGGCTCAATTTACAGATTATAAACTTAGTGTTTCTAATGATGGCAAAAGTCTTTTAATTAGCGGTGGTGCTAATGAAAATGTAAGAGATTTATCAAAAATATTAAAATCTGAAATTGATATTAGAAAAGAAGCTTTAGATACTTTTGAGAATATAAAAAAGAATATAGAATATGATGAAGAATATAACAAAAATTCCTACCAAAAACCAGGATATATTGGCGATGATGCTATGCTTGAAGCCATAGCACAAGCAGAAAAAGAACTGCAAGAACAAATTAAAAAATTAGAACAACAAATCCAAGATATACAAAATAATGGTGGAAAATTTGATGGTAGTGATTTAGTTGAAAATATGAAAGATGTTAGCTTAGAAAATAAAAATTTAGCTGTAAATATGCTAAATAGTATTTTAGATTCTAAACTTAGCAATGATGCTATCGCAGCACTCACTCTAGATACCACAGGAAAAAATCTAAACACACTTACCACAAATACAAAAGCAAGTGCAAAAGCTATAGTAAATAATGCTCAAAATTCTTCTGTTAATTCATCTATAGGTGTAGCAAATGACCTAGCAATTGGAACAAGAATAGCAAAACTTTCAAATCCTTATCAAGATAAAGCTTTAGTAGAAAAATTTGCTACAACCCATATAGCAGCACTAGCAAGCGATGTTTATAATTATTATGGAAATTCTTCATTTAATAATAGCTTTTGGGGTAATGTTTTTGGTGGTGCAAATATCATAGATGGAGATAGTGGTGCTTTATATGGATTTACACTAGGTGCTGATAGAAAAATCAATGATAATGCTTTGCTTGGTTTTTACTTTACTTACACTGATTCAACTATCAAAGATGGAGTTATGGAACAAAAATCAGATAACTATCAATTTGGTATTTATTCTTTAATTAATCCAAACGATCAATGGGAAATTAATCTAAGAGCTTACGGGCAAATTTCTCCAACAGATCAAAGTGTTGTAATGTTAAATGATTCTAATAAGGCTTATTTTGATAGTAAATTCTTTGGTTTAAGTGCTAATGCCGGTAGAATTTTTAATCCAAATTCATCATCATTATTCATCAAGCCTTTTGCTGGTATAAATTACTACTACGCACACACTCCAAGTTATAAAGAAAGTGGTATGTTTGCAAAAGATGTTCAAAGTATGACAAATAATTCCATATCTTTAGAACTCGGTGCTGAATTTAGAAAATATATGAGCGAAACATCATATTTATTTATCACTCCAAAAATAGAACAATATGTAATGAATAATGGAGATGATTATATAGCTGGATTTGTTGGATCAAATTCAAATTTTATCATCAAAGGTAATGATAAGAAAAAAACTTATGGACAAATCATCATAGGTGGAAATGTAGATATTAACGAGCAATTTAGCCTAAATGCAGGTATTGGAGCTAAACAAATACTAGCTGGTAAAACAGATGGTAAAAATGAAACTTATGTAAGTGGTCAAGTAGGTTTTAAATACAAATTCTAAAAAAATATTTTTTGAGAAACTCCTAAATGCTAGAGTTTTTCACTCTAGCATTTTAAAAATAAACCATTAATTCAATCATATAAATTGCATTTTTAAGAGTAAAATTGCTAAAATAATGCTTTTAATTTTAACCAAGGAAATATTTTGAGGGTTTTACTAGTTTTATTTTTATCAAGCCTAGCTCTTTTTGGTGCTGAAGCAACTATACCAACTGTAAATTTAAGCCTTAGTGCCCCAAATAGCCCTCAACAGCTCGTAACAACTTTAAATATAATTATAGTTTTAACTATACTAGCACTTGCTCCAACTATCATCTTTGTAATGACTTCATTTTTAAGACTTATAGTAGTTTTTTCTTTTTTAAGAACTGCTCTTGGCACACAAACCATGCCTCCAAATACTATCTTAGCGACACTAGCTTTGATTTTAACTTTTTTTATTATGGAACCTGTTGCTACAAAATCATACAATGAAGGCATAAAACCCTATATTGCTGAACAAATAGGCTATGAAGAAGCCTTTGCTAAAGGCGTTAAACCTTTTAAAGATTTCATGTTAAAAAATACCAGAGAAAAAGACTTAGCACTTTTTTATAGGATCAGAAATTTAGAAAATCCAAAAACCATAGATGATGTTCCTTTAACGGTTTTAGTGCCTGCTTTTATGATAAGTGAACTCAAAACTGCTTTTGAAATAGGCTTTTTACTTTTCTTGCCATTTTTAGTTATTGATATGGTAGTAAGCTCAGTGCTAATGGCTATGGGTATGATGATGTTACCACCTGTTATGATTTCCATGCCTTTTAAATTGCTTATTTTTGTTTTGGTAGATGGATGGAATTTGCTTATACAAAATCTCGTCAAAAGCTTTTTAACTTAGCAATTTAGAGCAAAAATATGTGTATTATTAGCTTTATTTGTATTTTTCTAAATCAAAGATTTTAAATGGCATTTGCTATATTTGGAAAATACCTTTATGATGATCTTGCCTTCACTCTTAAAGCTCACACTCAAAAAGAAAGTAAAAAAGCTTTTAAAATCATAGAAAAATATAAAAATCAATATTATTTTTTAGGCTATATTCAATATGAATTCTATAAATATCTAGAAGATAAAAATTATAAAAGCAAAGAGCCTTTTTTATATTTTTTTGCTTTTAAATCAAAAAAAATCTTTACGAACGAAGAAAAAAATTTAGACTTTTATCCAAGTTTTTCATCCAATTTAAACCAAGAAAAGTATTTTGAAAACTTTGACAAAGTCAAAGAAGCCATAGCTAAAGGTCAAAGTTATCAAGTTAATCTTACTCAAGAACTACATTTACAATCAAATCTTAATGTGTATGAGAGTTTTTTAAGCCTTTATCCTAAGCAAAATACCCCCTATAAAGCTTATATGAAAAATGAATTTTTAGAATTGGCTTCATTTTCACCTGAACTTTTTTTTAAAATCAAAAATAAAAAAATCATCACAAAACCCATGAAAGGCACAATCAAACGCTCAAATAATCCAAAAGAAGATGAAAATCTAAAAAACTTTTTAAAATGCGATGAAAAAACTATTAGCGAAAATGTAATGATAGTTGATTTATTACGCAATGATATTTCAAAACTCATCAAAAAACATTCTTTAAAATGCAAACTTTTTAAGGTTAAAACCTACCCTACCTTACACCAACTCATTTCAAAAATAAGTGGGAAATTAAAACAAGAAAATGATTATTTTAAAATTTTCAAAGCCCTTTTTCCATGTGGATCTATCACGGGTGCACCCAAAATAGAAACTATTAAACTCATAGAAAATTTAGAGCAAAGAAAACGCGGGATTTATTGTGGAGCAATAGGTTTAATCCATAAAGATAAAGCAAAATTTAGCGTAGCCATACGCACTTTAGAGAAAAAAAATAATGATGATTTTTTAAGATATGGTGTAGGAAGCGGACTTGTGTGGGACTCACAAAAACAAGATGAATTTGAAGAATTAAAACTAAAAAGTAAAATTTTAAAACCTAACTTTTATTTATTTGAAACAATGTATTATAAAAATCATTCTATTTTATTTTTCAAAGAACATTTGACAAGAATTTTAAACTCAGCTAATTTTTTTGGCTTTGATACTCAAAGATTAAAACATGATTTTAAAAATATACTAGAGAGTAAAGATAAAAAATTCCATTTTAAATCTTTACAAAATTTTAACAATTTTGTTTTCAATCATCATCATTTTTTTACAAAAAGTAATTTTACTCAAAAATGCTCAAAGGCTATTAAATTAAAACTTTTTAAAAATGGCCTTTATGAGTTTGATTTTAGCAATATACAAGAAAATTCAAGCAAAAAACTACTCATAAGTAAAGACATCATAAAAGTAAATCTTTTAACACACCATAAAACTTCTCTGCGTAGTTTATATGAGGCAAATTCTCATCTATGGAAAGAAAATATTTGCTATGACATAGTTTTTTTTGATGAAAAAGGCATACTTTGTGAGGGTTCAAGAAGTAACATTATTATAAATTTAAATGATGAGTATTTTACCCCTTATGCTAAAAACTGCCTAAATGGTATTTATAGACAAACACTCTTAAAACACAAGCTCATCAAAGAAAAAGATATCACTAAAGATGAGCTTTTAAATGCTAAAGAAATTTATGCTATTAATTCTTTAAGAGGCTTAAAAAAGGTATTTTTGTGAAAGTTTTGATTATAGATAATTATGATTCTTTTACCTACACCATAGCCTTTTATTTAAAAGAATTAAACATTACTTATAAAATTATTAAAAACGATAAATTCAAAAATCCAAAAAAGCTTAAAAAATATGATTTTACCCATCTTCTAATCTCCCCTGGACCAAATTCTCCAAAAGAATCAAAGTTAAGTTTAAAAGCTATAAAGTATTTTAAAAAAGATAAAAAAATTCTTGGAATTTGTCTAGGACACCAATGTATAGCACATGTTTTTGGTGGTAAAATTTCTAAACTTCCAAACCCAACTCATGGTAAGGTAAAAACTATAAAATTTAAACCAAACCCACTTTTTAAAAATCTTAAACAAAATTTTAAAATTTGTTTATATCACTCTCTTTATGTTAATCATATAGGTGGAAAATGTGAAATTTTAGCCCATAGTGAAGATAATATCATCATGGCTTTAAAACATAAAAAATACGATATTTATGGAGTTCAATTCCACCCTGAAGCCATACTGAGTCAAAATGGCAAAAAGCTACTTAAAAACTTTCTTACTTTGCAATAATCTAATATTTATATTTTTTTCATTTACTTTAAACTTAAATTTATGGGGGGGGGTATAATGCTTTTTTTCAATTTAAATTTACAAGGAGTAATCAAATGAAACTTTCTTATTACACAAGTAAAGTTTTAATGGGAGTTGGTATTAGTGCTTTATTAAGCGGTGCTATCTTAGCACAAGAAATTACCATAACAGATGACACTATGAAAAATTATTTTGAAACCAGTGATGGTCAAAATTTCAATCTAAAACAAGAACATACCAATCAAGACTTAGCTATAAATCTCACAATGACAGACCTAGCTAATGCTATAGCTAACGATGAATTTAAAGATCTCTCAAGAGTAAATATTAACTTAAATTCTAATAATCTTACTTTGAAAAATACTTCCGAAGGTGCTAGTTATGTAACAAACTATACCATTAATGCTAAAAAAACTGAGGCAACAGATGTGATATTTCAAAGCTTAGATGGAAAATCCATCGTAAATGGAGATTTTAGCATAAAAGGTTCATCTAATCCTACAGATGGTGTTTTAGATGATATAAAATCTTCAGCTATTTTAATCGCTGATGGGCATGGCCTACAAGGTTCTCTTGAAGTAAATGGAAATTTTACAGCAGATAAATCTACTCTATTTACCATAGGTGGTAATAAAAGTCAAAACCACATACAAGTAAATGGTAAAGCAAATATCACAAATTCAAACTTTTCCATAGGAACAACAAGCTTTGGTGATTTGGCTTTAAATAATTATGTTTTCATGAGTGCAAGCGAAGGATTTAATGAAGATATAACAAGCTCAAACAAAGCTAGTGCAAACATAAGTAAAAATTTTGAAAACATTGTAGGTATGAGTAGCAAAGATTTAGGACTTGATTATGAAATTGTAAGAGCTATAGATGTAAAAGATTTTGTTGATTATGAACTTTCTACAAAAGATAATAAGCTTTTAATTAGCGGTGGCGCAAATGAAAATGTACTTAATAATAAGAAAGTCTTAGAAAGTGATAAAAAATATCTAGAATTAATTAAAACTGATTTAGAAGATGCCAAAGATGAAGAAGGTGTTAATATAGAAAAAATAGATGAAGCCATTGCAAAAATTGATGAGCAAATAAAGCAAATTCAAGATATGATTAGCAATGCTGAAAGTGGAATAATCTCTAATGATGATTATATTAAAAACGATTCTAGTGTTTCAACTTCTAACAAAGACTTTGTTTCTAAAATTTTAGATGGACTTGCACTCGGTAAAGATTTTAATGCAATAGGTAGTATTAAATTTGATAAAGCTGGAGAGCAAGTAGCAAATGATATAAAAGATTCAGCTAAATCTATCTCAAATGCAAATCAAGCCTCATCGGGTATAAACTCGACTATCAATGTATCAAATGATGTATCTATAGGTTCTCGTGTAGCTATGTTAAATAATCCTTATGGAAATTACGCTACAAAATTATCTCAAATAAGATTTGCTACTAATGATTATAGAGGAAATTATGTTGATAATTATAATAACAGCATTTGGGGTAATGTAATAGGCGGTGCAAACATCATAGATGGAGATAGTGGTGCTTTATATGGAGCCACTATAGGTATGGATAGAAAAATCAATGATGATGTTATTATTGGTGCTTATTTTACTTATGCAAACGCTGAAATAAAAGATAATCTTTTAACCCAAAAATCAGATAATTTCCAATTTGGCGCTTATTCTAATATCCATATAAGTCCAAAGGTAGAAGTTAATGTTAAGGCTTATGCTCAAATTTCTCCAACAGATCAAGATATTGTAAATAGAGGATTTAACACTACAAATAGTGCTGACTTTAATAGAAAATTCCTTGGTTTGAGTGCTAACATGGGATATATTTTTGATTTTAGTAATAATACCTTATTTATCAAACCTTTTGCCGGAGCAAACTACTACTATGCGCATACCCCAAGCTATAAAGAAAACGGAATTGCAGGAAAAGATGTCAATAGCGCTAGTAATAATTCTATTTCTTTAGAACTTGGTGCTGAATTTAGAAAATATATGAGCGAAACATCGTATTTATTTATCACTCCAAAAATAGAACAATATGTAATGAATAATGGAGATGATTATGTAGCGAGTTTAAATGGAGTAGCACTACCTAGCGTAAAAAGTGATGATAAGAAAAAAACTTATGGACAAATCATCATAGGTGGAAATGTAGATATTAACGAGCAATTTAGCCTAAATGCAGGTATTGGAGCTAAACAAATACTAGCTGGTAAAACAGATGGTAAAAATGAAACTTATGTAAGTGGTCAAGTAGGTTTTAAATACAAATTCTAAAAAAATATTTTTTGAGAAACTCCTAAATGCTAGAGTTTTTCACTCTAGCATTTTAAAAACTCTCATACTCTTTAGCTATAAAAACTTCATCATCTTTTATAATTAATGGGCGTTTTATAAGCGTTGGATTTTGCAAAATCATCACTTTAATTTCATCTTGGTTTAAATTTTGAAGTTTTTCTTTATTTAACCCTAATTTTCTAGCACTCATACCCGCTGTATTTACAAGCTCTAAAACACTCCTTTTGCTAAGCCAAAAAGCCAAAGTTTCTTCGTCTAGCTTTTTAATATCTAAAAATTCAAATTCAATTTGCTTAGAATTTAAATAATCCATGGCCTTTTTAACACTATTACAATTTTTAATACCATAAAATTTTAACATTTTCTTGCCTTTTTAACTAAGTCTGCTATGATAAATGCTAATTCTAAAGCTTGGTCAGCATTTAATCTTGGATCACATTGTGTTTCATAGCGTTTAGAAAGTTCTTCTTGAGTGATATTTAAAGAGCCTCCTACACATTCTGTTACATTTTGCCCTGTCATTTCCAAATGTACCCCACCAGGATACACTCCTTCACTTATAGCTATCTCAAAAAACGCACGCACTTCTTGAATAATTTTATCAAATTCTCTTGTTTTAAAATTACCTGATTTAACCGTATTTGCATGCATAGGATCTATGCTATAAAGTATATTAAACCCTTCTTGTTTTAACTCTTTAAATAATTTTGGCAAGGCATTTTCTATCTTATCACATCCCATACGGATGATGAAATTTAATCTTCCTGCTTCATTATGCGGATTTAAAATACTTACTAGCTTTTTTATTTCATCTAAATCATAATTAGCACTAAGCTTAACACCGAGTGGATTTTTTACTCCACTTAAAAAATGCACATGTGCTTCATCTGCTTTTCTAGTACGCTCACCTATCCAAAGCATATGTGCTGAACAATCATAAATTTCCCCGCTTAAACTATCTACTCTAGTTAAAGCTTCTTCATAAGGCAAAAGCAAGGCTTCATGGGAAGTATAAAAGGCTGTTTGGGAAAGATTTGGGGTATCAGTGATACCACAAGCTTGCATAAAAGCTAAAGCTTGAGTGATTTTTTCACTAAGTTCATTATATTTTTTCCCAAGCTCTGCTTTTTTTAAAAAACCCAAATTCCACTTATGCACTACTCTTAAATCCGCTAAACCACCTCTTGAAAAAGCTCTTAATAAATTTAAAGTTGTAGCACTTTGATAATACGCTTCTAGCATTCTTTTAGGATCAGCTATTCTTGATTTTTCATTAAATTCAAAACCATTAATAATATCCCCACGATAACTTGGAAGTGTTACTCCATCTACTTCTTCAAAATCACTACTTCTTGGCTTTGCAAATTGTCCTGCAACACGCCCTACTTTAACAATAGGACAAGATCCTGCAAAAGTAAGCACTATGGCCATTTGAAGCATAACTTTAAACATATCTCTTATATTATCAGCACCAAAATTTACAAAACTCTCTGCGCAATCTCCTCCTTGGAGTAAAAATGCTTGAGAATTTACAACATTAGCAAGAGATTTTTTTAACTTATCTACCTCACCTGCAAAAACAAGTGGTGGTAATTTTTCTAATTTTTTAACAACATCTTGTAGTTCATTTTCATCAGGATATTGCGGCTGTTGCTGAATTTTATAATTTTTCCAAGAATCTTTAGTCCATTTCATAGCTTAACTTCCTAATTTTAAGTAAGCTAAAATTATACAAAATGAGACTTAAATTAAGATTTCAAAACACTCTCAACGCGTTCAAGGCTATCTTGTTTATATAGAGTTAAACGCACTATAGAATCTTCTAGTGCTAAAAGATTATGAATTTCATTAGCTTTTAAACTAATGCTATCTAAAGATTTAAGTAGAATTTGCTGATTTAAAACTCCAAAATCAATAGAGCCTTTTAATACTTGTATAGTAATATCAAAAGGTGCTTTATGATCTTTCATAAAGCTATCCTTTGACATATTTATGCATATTTCCTTAGCATAAGCATTTTCTATTTTTTTAGATATATTTATGCCATTTTCAATTTCTTGTTCCCAAGAAATTACTTCATGCATTTGAGTTCTAAATTTCATTTTATTTTTTAAGTTCTTTAATACGAGCAGCCTTACCTCTTCTATCTCTTAAATAGAATAATCTAGCACGGCGTACACGACCTCTTCTTAATACTGTAATACTTTCTAAACTTTCACTATAAATAGGGAAAATTCTTTCAACACCTACATTATTAGCGCCTATTTTACGCACAATGAAAGTTTCATCTACACCATTTCCTCTACGCGCTATACAAATACCTTCAAAATTTTGAATTCTTGTTTTATCGCCTTCTTTAATGCGAATAGCAAGTCTTAAAGTATCTCCAGCACGAAATTCTGGAACATTTTTACCTTCAATTTGTTTTTGCTCAAATTGCTCAATGTATTTATTTTTCATAACGATATTCCTTAAAATTTGCGTTCATGCTTTTGATACAAATCAGGACGAAAATATTTCGTTTTGCAAGACGCCAAAGTAGTTTTTAAAGCTGTAATTTTAGCGTGATTTCCCTTTAAAAACTCTGAAGGAACATAAAATTTTTTATTTTCCTTTTCAAAAACAAATGGCTTAGAAAATGATGGTGCTTCTAATAAATCATTTTCAAAACTTTCTTCACTTAAACTTTCACTATTTCCAAGAACATCTTGAATATTTCTACTAATAGCATCACACATCACCAAAGATGCTAACTCTCCACCTGTAAGTATAAAATCTCCTATAGAAAACACTTCATTAGCAAATTCTTCCACAATACGCTCATCTAAACCCTCATATCTACTACATACAAAACAAATATGCTCTTTGACGCTTAATCTTTTAGCATCTATTTGCTTAAAAGTTTTAGCACATGGCAAAAGAAAAATAAAATGCGTATTTTTATCTTGGCTTTTAATATGCGTTAAACAATCATATAAAGGCTGAGCTTGTAATAAAAGTCCCGCACCACCGCCTATTTTATAATCATCTACTTTTAGATGTTTATTTGTAGTAAAATTTCTAGGATTAACAAAATCAAATTCTAAAATTCCTTTTTCTTTTGCCCTTGCCAAAATAGAAGCTTTAAAATAAGGCTCAATAAGCTCTGGGAATAAACTTACAAAAGTATATTTCATGAATTTTCTAAAATATCTAAAGCAGATTGTGTGAATATTTTTTTATTTTCTATATCAACTTTTTGAATATATTTATCAACATAAGGAATATAAAAGTTTTTAACCTTTGTCTGTAGTTTTTCATCGCATTTTATACAGAATAAAAATCCAGTTCCATTTTCTAAAATATCTTCAACTACACCTAATTTTTGTTCATTTTCAAAAATTTCACAGCCTATAATATCAAAATAAAAATACTCATCTTTTTTTAACTTACAAGTTTCTTTTGTAGTTTTTATGCTTTGAAATAGTGTAATATTAGTTAGTTTTTTCGCAGATTCTAAATTCTCAAAATCTTCAAATAAAACCAAAGATCTTGTTTTATCGAAAGCTTTTATGGTGTAAATTTTTTGATTACCATCAAAAAATTTAGCACCTGCTTTAAACTGCTCATAAAAATCACTTAAATTATGTAATTTTACATAACCTTTCAAACCAACACTTTTCCCAAGTTTAGCAACTTGGACCAAATCATTCTTCAATAGCTTTTACCGTTATACGATATGAAGTTGCATCTTTAACTTTATAAGCCATAATAACTGTTTTTATTGCGTTGATTAATTTCCCATTTTTTCCGATCAACTTACCAGTATCAGTCGGATCAACATAAATGATAATTTCAGCAAAATTGTTTTCTAAATTTTGTTTTTGTATATCAACTTTTTCAGGAAAATCAACAATTAGTTTTGCGTATTCTCTTAAAAAATTTTCAACCATTTTTATTTGCTTGTAATAGCTGCTACTCTATCGCTTAATTTAGCACCTACGCTCTTCCAATAAGCTAAACGCTCAGCATCAAATTTTACTACTTCAGGTTCAACCATAGGATTATAATATCCAATGCTTTCTATCCAACTACCATCGCGTCTTTTTCTACTATCAGTTACAACTATACGATAAAATGGTCTTTTTTTGCGTCCCATTTTTGTAAGTCTAATTACTGTCATTTTAATACTCCTAAAAAAATTAAAATTTTGTTATAGATATTTTAACTCATATATCCATAAAAAAGCTTTAATTATTGCGGTCTTTTAGCTTGCTGCAACATATTCATAAAATTTTCCATTCCTTTTTTGTTTGAAAATTTTTTTGCCAACTTAGCCGCATTACCAAATTGTTTTAAAAAGCGATTTACTTCCATTTGAGATAAACCAGCACCCTCTGCAATACGACGCTTTCTTGCGTTGTTTAATAAATCAGGATTTTCTCTTTCTTTTGGCGTCATTGATGAAATCATTGCTTTAATATGAATAATTTCTTTAGAATTATCCAAATCAATATCTTTAATATTTGCTGCCATAGATGATAAACCAGGTATCATACCAATGATTGATTTCATACTACCAAGTTTTTTAACACTTTCCATTTGATTTAAAAAGTCATTGAAATTAAATTCACCTTTTTTGATTTTTTTATTAAGTTTTTTTGCTTCTTTTTCATCTATAATAGCGGCAGTTTTTTCAGCCAAAGTCGCCAAATCACCTTCACCCATGATACGATTAACAATCCTATCAGGGATAAATACTTCTAAATCAGCTACTTTCTCACCAACACCAATAAATCTTAAAGGCACACCAATTTGTTTAGCTATACCTAGCGCAACACCACCTTTAGTATCTGCATCAAATTTACTTAAAATAACCCCAGTGATTTCTAAAGCTTCATTAAAGCTACTTGCTGTTTTAACTCCATCTTGACCACTCATAGCATCAGCTACATAAAATACTTCATCAGGATTTAAAATAGCTTTTACTTCTTTAAGCTCATTCATCAAAGCTATATCAATTGCCAGACGACCGGCAGTATCTACAAGCAAAACATCATACATAGAATTTTTTGCTTTTTCCAAAGCTTGTTTAGCTACATTTAAAGGATTGCTTTCATTTTCTATAAAAAATAAATCAAGCTCATTAGCTTGAGTGAGTTGTCTTAATTGCTCTACCGCAGCTAATCTTTGCAAATCACATGCAGCAATTAATACTTTTTTATTTCTTAGTTTTAAGTAATTAGCAATTTTTACCGTAGTAGTAGTTTTACCACCACCTTGCAAACCGCACATCAAAACAACCGTAGGTGGCTTACTAGCAAATACAAAACCTTGATTTTTACCTTTAACACTAAGAATTTCTTCTAAATTTTTCTTAATTGAGTCTAAAAATTGCTTTTGGCCTATGCCATTAGTTTTTACATCATTTTCTACTAAAGTGAGTAATTCTTTCGTAACTTTATGATGTACATCTGCTTTTAAAAGGGCTTTTTTTAAAGTGTCAAGAGCATTTTTTAAAGCTTTTTCATCATCAACAAAACGAAGTTTATTAACCGCGGATTTAAATGACTCACTAACTATTTCAAACACTTTATTTTCCCTTTATTAAAATTCTAAAAAGCTAAATTATAAACCCTTTTAGCTTTAAACGCCTTTAAAAATTTAAATTTTTTATTTCAAAACCATAAGCATTAAAACTCTCATCAAGTAAAGCTTTAAATTGATAATCAAAAATATGCGTTTCGTAAGAATGCAAATACATTCTAGAAGAGCTATTTTTTGCATATTTTTCATCGCCAATAATACCATGTTTTATATGATTTAAATGCACTCTGATTTGATGTGTTCTACCTGTTTTAATGACTGCTTTTATTAAAGTTTTTTTTGCATTTACCATTAAAGGTATAACCTGAGTATGAGCTTCTAAGCCAAATTTATCGATTTTACTAAAAGCTCCGGATTTATTTTTTATAGTAGTTATTTTTTCACAAATTTCAAGTTCTTCAGCAATTACTCCATCGACAATAGCTAAATAGCTTTTATAAACATTTTGTTTTTTATACTCTTGAATGCATTTTAGTCTAAATTCCTCATCTTTGCTTAAAAGCAAAACTCCACTTGTTTCTTTATCAAGCCTGTTAATTAATTTAGCATTATAAACACCTTCTAAATTCTCGCTAATTTCCCCATAAGGCTTATTTAAAACTATGATTTTATCATCTTCAAAAAGTATTTTTGCTTTTTTTATTTTTTGCACGACAAATCTTGTTTTTGAGCTCATCAAAGCTCTAGCTATAACAACCTTTTTTCCCATAGCAAAAACACAACCTTTATCAATCAAATCTTTTGCTGCATTATTAGAAATTTTTTCTTGCATTGCAAGCAATTTATAAGCTTTTTCTTGCATCTAAACCTTCTTTTATACTTAATATAATTTCATTTAAATCATTTTGCTCTTTGACTCGTGCTTGTGATAATTTTTGCTTTAAAAAATCATTTATATCTTTTACACTCTCACAAATATACAAATCATCAACTTCTTGATATAAACTTTCTTGATTAAAATAATATTTCCCCGAGATAATAACATTATTCCATCTAGCCGCTTCTATAGGATTATGCCCACCTATATTTTTTACAAAAGAGCCGCACAAAAAAACTACATCACTAATCTTATAAAAACTTTCTAGCTCACCCAAAGTATCTAGTAATAAACACTTGGTCTTAAAAAAATTTGCAAAATCATTTTCACTTAAAGTAAAGTCTGAAAATTTTTGCATATTATAATGATTTTTTTGGCAAAAATCTTTTAAAATCCCCTCAACCTCGCCAAAACGCTCCGGATGTCTTGGAGCGATAATTAATCTATCATTTTCTTCTAGTTTAATCTCATTAAGCAATAATAGTTCTTCATTTTCATGCGTACTAGCAAATATAATAACCCTAGCCTTAGGTTTTGAATAATTTTTCACTTGTTCTTGTTTTATATATGCTTTGATATTTTTGTATGCTGCAACATTTTTAGCACCCAAACACTCTAACCTTTCTTTGTCTTTTTGACTTTGCGCAAACACAACATCAATATATTTAAAAATCAAACGATAAAAAAAGCTAAAACGCTTGTAGTTTTTTAAAGATCTATCACTAATCCTAGCATTTAATAAAATAACTTTTGCATTATAAAATTTAGCCATCAATACAAGCATAAGCCAAAGCTCTGCTTCAAAAATAATCAAAACTTTGCAAGGTTTCATCCAAAATGGTATAAAAATTTCAAATGGTAAAAAATTTACTTTTTTAGAATGTCTTAAAGCTTCATTAAATCCGGTTTGCGTGATAGTTGAAATTTTACAAGTTGGAAAAAGTTTTATTAAGGGAACAATGCTTTTAATCTCCCCAAAGGAGCAAGCATGAAAATATATATCTCCTTGTTCTTGTTTTAAGTTTTTGTAAAGAAAAAATCTAGATTTTAAAGACGCTTTATATTTTTCTTTACAAAAACTTAAAATCAACAAAAAAGGAACTGCGATTACATATATAATCACAGCAAAAATGTAATAAAAAAAAATCAATTTTGATTTTCTTCTTTTTCTTTATATAAAATTCTTCCACAATGCGGACAAGTTACGATTTCATCACCTTTTAAAACTGCTAAATAAGTTTTATCATAAATTCTCATAAAACAGCCATAACAAGCATGTTTTTTCACAGGAACTAGAGCACTATTTCCCGCCCATTTTCTAATTTTCTCATAAAAAGTTAAAACTTTTTGATTTATTTCGCCAACCAGCTTTACTTTTTTATCATAAATCTCTAATCTTTCTTTTTCAATATCAACTAATACAACTTTTGTTTGAGCATCTATTTGATCCACTTCATTTTCAAGTTCAGTTCTCTTAGTTTGCAATTCTTGTATAAATTTTTCTTTGTTTTCTAAAATTTTATCTAATCTTTCTATCTCTTCATTTGCTGCATCAAGTTGCTCTTTAGCTATATCTTCTTCGATTTTTAAAGCATTTGCTTCTTTTTCAGTTTTCACTGCAGCACTTTTTTTGGCTATTTCTTTAATTTTCACACCAAATTCTGCAATATGGTTATTGTTTTGTATTTTTTGATTTTCTATATCTTTAATATCTTTTTCAAAACCTGCAATTTCTTCTTCAGTTTTATCAAGCAAATTACGCTTTTCTTTTAAATCCTTTGTAGCATCTTCTACTTTATTTGCAAAACCATCTAACTCTTTATCAATTTGCGATAAAGCTATAAGTTGTTCTAAATATTTATTCATTGATTTTTTCCTTAAAAATATTGAAATGGATTTTTTGAAACTGATATTATAACTTCTAAATGAAATTTTTGCAAATCTTTTGCTAAAATTTCACCAAAGTATGACTCACTTTCATAGTGACCTATATCAATCAAATTGAGTTTATTATGATAACTTTCTAAGGCCTGATGATACTTAAAATCTCCACTTAAAAAACAATCTGCTTTTACACTAGAAATCAAATCTCCACCACTGCCTGTACATATTGCTAAAGTTTTTATTTTTTCTTGATGAGCATTAACAACCCTAATATGATTAAGCTTTAAACACTTTTTAACATGATCAACTAATGTATCTAATTGAAAATCTACATCACAATAGATCAAAAATTCATTTTGTTCTTTGATCTTAAAACCCAAAATTTCGCTAGTAAAATAAGTATTTAAATGACTTAAATCAAAATTTGTATGCATAGCAATCAAGGCTATATTTTTTTGTATCATTTTTGTAAGAAGATTTTGCGGATAAAGCACTCCACTTAAATTCTTCAAACCTTTAAAAATTAAAGGATGATGGACTATAAAAAGTGAATTTTCGCTTGCATTTTCAATTAAATGCATATCTACATCAAGCGCAAGATAAATCTTATTTACATCTTGATCGAAATTTCCAAGCAATAAACCACTATTGTCCCATGAACTTTGCGTATTAAATGGACTAATAGTATCTAAATAATCATAAATTTCTTTAATTTTCATCTAAACTTTCTTTATATACTAAAGCACAACTTTTAGATAATTCTCTAATTTTAAGCATAAAATCTTGTCTTTGAGTTACTGAAATAGCTCCTCTTGCATCAAGCAAATTAAAAGTATGTGCTGCTAACATACAATAATCATATGCTGGTAAAGCAAGTTTTGCATCTAATGCATTTTTACACTCATTGTAAGCATTTTCAAATTGTACATTTAAAGTTTTTACATCACTTACTTCAAAATTATATTTACTAAATTCAAACTCGCCTTGCTTATGAACATCTTTATAGGTAATTTTTTCGCCGTTAAATTCATTCCAAACTATGTCATATACATTATCTACATCTTGTAAATACATTGCAAGTCTTTCCAAGCCATAAGTAATTTCAGCACTAACTAAATCTACGCTTATACCACCAACTTGTTGAAAATAAGTAAATTGTGTAACTTCCATACCATCAAGCCAAACTTCCCAGCCCAAACCCCAAGCACCTAAACTTGGACTTTCCCAATTATCTTCAACAAAACGAATATCATGTGATTTCAAATCAAAGCCTAAATTTTCTAAACTTTTTAAATATAATTCTTGGATATTATCAGGGCTTGGTTTAATTAAAACTTGAAATTGATAATAAGCACCCAATCTATTAGGATTTTCACCATATCTTCCATCAGTTGGTCTTCTACTTGGTGCTACATAAGCAGCCGCCCAAGGTTTTTTACCTAAACTTCTTAAAAAAGTTGCCGGATGAAAAGTCCCTGCACCTGCTGGAAAATCATAAGGTTGCATAATAGCACAACCTTGCTTTTGCCAAAATTCTTGTAAATTTAAAATCATTTGAGAAAAAGTCATTTTTCTTCCTTTAATTCTTCAGACTTCTCAGGCGAATTTGCATATAATTCCACTGTTTTATTCCACATCATTTTATATTTTCTTTTTAGAAATTCAACTTCATTACGCGCATATTTAAGTTGCTCGTTAAGATTTTCTATAGTTTTTCTATCCTCATCATAAAGCTCTTGCATAGAATAAAGAGCATCTTTTAAAAATTTATTTTCACCCTTTAAAGCTTCTAAGGTTTCATCCTTAGCATCAAGAACTTTTTCATGTAAATTTAAAATAGTCCCTATAGTTTTTTCTACAAAACTTTCTCCTGCCAAGGTCATAGAATTTACCATAGCAGGTTGCTTTGAACTTGAAGGAACTACGCTAAAAGTACCTTGATTAGCTTCTATATAAATTTTACCTTCTTCTTCTTTGAAATTTAAAGCACCATTTGCCATCATTCCTTTTACAACATCTTCGGATAAATGAACTAACTGACAAAATTCTTTTAATTCCAAGTAAGTTTGCATATACGCTCCTTAAAGAAAAACTTCAATTGTATTAGAATCTTGGATTAATTTCTCTTGTTGTTTTTGTCTATCTTCTAATAATTTTTGCGCTAAAGACTCATCTTCTATTGCTAAAATTTGCACTGCCAAATAAGCTGCATTAATAGCCCCTGCTTTACCTATAGCCACAGTTGCTACAGGAATTCCACTTGGCATTTGCACAGTAGAAAATAAAGAATCCATGCTAGCTAAATTACTTCCTGGCATAGGTATACCTAAAACAGGTTTTGTTGTATGTGCTGCAACAGCTCCTGCTAAATGAGCTGCCATACCCGCTGCAGCAATAAATACTTTTGCGCCTTTTTCTTCAGCATTTTTGATGTATTCTTGGGTTCTTTGAGGGCTTCTATGAGCTGAAGTGATCAAGACTTCATATTTTACATCAAATTTTTCCAAAATTCCTAAAGCTTCTTTTACTATATCATAATCACTCTTACTTCCCATCAATATGGAAACAAATTTCATTCAACACTCCTTCTTAAAAAGCTAAATTCTGGAAGTTTAAACGGCAAAGTAATTTCATTTTCATTACCACTATGAATTTCACTAAATTCTTTATTGTTTTTTGCTAATAATTGTTTAAACACTATGAATTTTTTTCCTTCATTTTCATATACTAAACCTAGTTTATTTTCCCCTAATTCTATATTAGAATCAACCGGAGCTAGAATTTCATATTCTTTGTTTAATTCTATCTTACCCTTACATTTAAAAAATTCACCATCTTCGCTAATAGCATGCACTTGATGGGTTCCTTCTTCTATACTTGTATTATGATTTATTGAATCGGTTTTTTCATAAGCTCTTGAAACTAAATATCCATCTGTAAAACCTCTGTGTTTTAAAGTATAAATTTCTTTTTCATACTTAGCCGCATCAAAAGTATTTTGCAATACATCTTGCACTGCCATTTTATAAGTTCTTGTAGTCAAAGCTACATAATACTCACTTTTCGTTCTTCCTTCTATTTTAAAAGCATGAATGCAATCTTCTTGCATAATTTTTTGAATATACGAGCTTAAATTTAAATCTTTAGAATTAAACACATGCGTGCCATTCTCATCTTCTTCAAGTCTAAAAAGTGTATTAGTTTCTGGGTTCTTTGCATAAAGTTCATAGTTAAATCTACAATCATTTGCACATGATCCACGATTACTCATGCGTCCACTTTGCACTGAGCTTATCAAACATCTGCCAGAATACGCAAAACACATAGAACCATGGACAAAACTTTCAAGTTCTATGTCACAATTATTTTTCAAATCTTTTGCATCTTTTAAACCAAGTTCCCTTGCTATAACAACACGCTTAGCTCCCATATCTTTATAAACTTGAGCGTCTAAGTAATTTAAAATATTAGCTTGGGTTGATACATGAAGATTGATTTCAGGTGCAAGCTCTTTAACCAAACGCATAGCACCTACAGAAGCTACTATAAAAGCATCGGGTTTCATTTCTTTTAATTTTAAAATATGCCTTTTCAAACCTTCAATTTGAGAGCTAAAATGAAATCCATTAATCGTTACATAAATTTTTTTTCCTTTTGCATGCGTGTACTCAATAGCTTCTTTAAAAGTTTCATAATTAAAATCTCTAGCAGTTCTTGCTCTTAATGAAAAATTACTCACTCCTGCATAAACAGCATCAGCTCCATAAGCTAAAGCTATTTTTAATTTTGTAAAATTACCTGCAGGAGCTACTATTTCAGGAATAATCATTTTTTTCCTAAACTTGCGATTAATGCCTCAATATCATCATTACTTACAACATCTGCAGTTGTATCTCCTTCGATATGCACAGCAGATCCCACGCGTTTTTCATCATCAATTTTACCTTCAAACAAACTACTCATATATCTACTTAAAGCTCTCATAACATTAATAACACGCTCAATTTTTTGACGATGAATATCTTGATATTGCATAGCATCCATTGCCATCATAACTTCATCTTGTCCAGTTTGCAAACAACCTGTAATCTCATCTATGATATTTTTAGCATTGTTATTTATTTCAATAGCTTCTTTAAAGCTTACCACATTAGGAAATTTTGCATTTAATTTTTCAAAAATTTCTATATTTTTATTTAAAGCATCACTGATTACACAAAGATCACTCTCAGAATTTGCAAAAAAATCGTTAATAGCTTCTAATTTTTCCATCATCTCTGTGGCTTTTATTTCACTATCTCTTGTAACATCATCAAGTTGATGTACAACTTTATGTTCTTTACTAGGTGGAGGTGGTGGCCAAGCCATATCCGCTCTTGCTTTATAATCACCATTAATCATATCATTAACAATTTGCTTATTTTTTTCCTCATCTTCATAATCTGTATCTGGTTTTTCTTCTGTTTCTTCTACAGAATCAAGATCTAAGTCTTCAGTGCCATTCATTAAAGCATCTAATTCTTCTTGAGTCATTGTTACACCTTTTTTAATAAAAAAACTAATGCGAGATTATATTACAAAAAAATATAAATCAACATTAATTTTACCAATTAATTATTTTTTTACACAAAATAATCTTTTTTTAATTTGATTATAAAAAAAATATTAATTTAAACTTAATTTAAAAAAAATATACTACAATCTATAAAATAAATTAAAAAACCAAAAAAATAAAAAGGAGAAAAAATGGGTAAATTTGTAAATAGCATTGATGAGTTTTTTAGTTATTGTCAAGAACATGAAGTTTTATTTGTTGATTTTAGATTTACTGATATGATAGGCACTTGGCATCACATCACTTATAATATAAAAGCAATTGATGATAAAACCTTTGAAAACGGAATTCCTTTTGACGCAAGCTCTTTGCATGGTTGGCAGCCTATAGAAAAATCAGATATGATTTTAAAACCTGATGTGGAAAGTGCGTTTTTAGATCCTTTTACAGCTGATCCTACTATCATAGTAATTTGCGATGTATATGATATTTACAAAGATCAAATGTATGAAAAATGTCCAAGAAGTATTGCTAAAAAAGCAATGCAACACTTAAGCACAAGCAATATCGCTGACACTGCTTATTTTGGTCCTGAAAATGAATTTTTTATTTTTGATAATGTAAAAATAGTTGATTCTTCTCACTGTGCAAAATATGAAGTAGATACTGAAGAAGGTGAATGGAATGATAATAAAGATTTTACAGATAGTTACAATAGTGGACATCGCCCAAGAAATAAAGGTGGATATTTTCCTGTAAGTCCTATTGATTCTAGTGTGGATATTAGAGCTGAAATGGTACAAGTTTTAGAAAGAGTTGGTTTAAAAACTTTCGTACATCATCATGAAGTAGCACAAGGACAAGCTGAGATTGGTGTAGAATTTGGGAATTTAGTTGAAGCTGCTGATAATGTACAAATTTATAAATATGTAGTTAAAATGGTAGCGCATTTAAATGGAAAAACAGCGACCTTTATGCCAAAACCACTCTATGGAGATAATGGAAGTGGTATGCATGTGCATATGAGCCTTTGGAAAGATGGAGTAAATTTATTTTATGATAAAGAAGGATATGGAAAATTAAGTGAATATGCGATTAATTACATCGGTGGAATTTTAGCTAATGCAAGAAGTGTTGCTGCATTTACCAATCCTAGTTCAAATTCTTATAAAAGAATAGTTCCAGGTTTTGAAGCACCTTGTATACTAACTTATTCTTGCCAAAATCGCTCTGCAAGTTGTCGCGTGCCTTATGGTATTAATGAAAAAAGCGCAAGAGTTGAAATAAGATTTCCTGATAGCACTTCCAATCCTTACCTAGCTTTTACAAGCTTGCTTATGGCAGGACTTGATGGTATTAAAAATAAAACCATACCGGTAGGTCCTATGGATGAAAATTTATTTGCACTAACCCTAGATGAGATTAGAGAAAAAGGTATAGAGCAATTACCTCACACTTTAAGAGGATCTTTGGAAGCACTCATTAGAAAAAATGCCTTCTTAAAGCCTGTTATGAGTGATGTATTTATTGATGATTATCAACATATGAAATTTGAAACCCAAGTATGGCCTGTAGAAGCTAGACCAACTGCATATGAGTTTAAAACTTGCTATTCATGCTAATCTTGATGCTTTTTAGCATCAAGATTAAAATACTATTGTTTTATTATCATATATAAAAATCCTATCATCAAACACTAAATCCAAGGCCTTAGAAAAAACATTTTTTTCTACATTGCGCCCTGCTTGTTGCATAGCTTGCCAAGAATATTCATGAGTAACTGGTATAACATCTTGGGTAATAATTGGCCCCTCATCTAAGTTATTGTTTACAAAATGCGCTGTTGCGCCTATAATCTTTACCCCTCTTTCATAAGCTTGCTTATAAGGATTAGCTCCTATAAATGCAGGTAAAAAAGAGTGGTGGATATTAATAATCTTTCCCTCAAAATTCTCTACAAAAGATGGAGATAATATTCTCATATATTTTGCTAAAACAATATAATCAAACTCATATTGTTTTAAACACTCTAGTAGTTTTTTTTCATGCTCTTGTCTGCTTAAATCCTGTGCTAAAATAGTATGAAAAGGTATGTTAAATTTATCCACTAAAGGTTTTAATACATCATAATTTGCAATAACTGCCTTAATATTTGCATTAAATTCTCCACTAAATTGACGGATAAGTAACTCACCTAAACAATGAGTTTCTTTAGTAGCTAAAACAATAATATCTTTTTTTCTTTTTGAAGTAATTTCAATTTGTGCATTATCAGGAAGCATAGCTTCAAGCGTTCCTTTAAAAGCTTTTATATCAAGCTCACCTTCTAAATGCGCCCTAAAGAAAAAACGATTTTCTCCAACAAATTCATCATTTTTTATAATATTGATTCTATATTTAAAAATAACATCTGAAATTCTATAAATCAATCCTTTTTCATCGCTGCATGAAATTTTTAAAATATACTCATTCATTTTTACTCCTTTATATAGTTTTTTAATTCTTGTAATTTTCTTTTTTCAAGTTCAATTCCAAGTTCTTTCCCGCTAAATCCTTCCTTTAGTAAGTCATTGGCGCTAATTTTACTTTCAAAAGCATGATGATATAAATTTATTTTTTTTGCTTGTGTTATACGCTCATTATTCCAAAGTCCAAGCCATTTGCAAAGTGGTATTTTTAAAGCAATTTTAGCTAAATCAAAATCATCAATTTTACCTAAAATAAATTCTTGTTCGCATTTTTTTAAAAGCTCTTTTTTTAATTTTGTTTTTTTAAAAAATTCCTCTTTACTTATATGAAAAAAATTCAAATACAAATACAAAAACAAAGCCTCATCACAAATTAACTTTTGGCTATACTCTAAAAGTCTCTCAAATTCTTTATTACAACTTTGATAAAAAAAGATTTTTTCTTCTAAATTTAAAATTTTAAAATACTCATAAGCTTTATTTAGTCTTGAAGTTTTAAAAATTTTATAAAGTTCATTATTAATACGCTCTTTAGATAAATCGCTTATATCCATAGTTTGCATTAATTTTAAACTTTCTTTTGCAATTGTTAAATCAAACCTACATGCAAAAGAAATTCCACGAAGTACTCTTAAACTATCTTCAATAAAACTTTTATCATCAATATGTCTTATAATCTTTGCTTGCAAATCTTGCAAACCATTAAAAAAATCCAAAAATTCAAAATCAAAAATATTTACCATCAATGCATTAATGGTAAAATCTCTTCTTCTTGCTCCTTCTTGCTCATTATTACAAACTTTAACTTCAAAACCTCTATGGCCTGTAGAAATTTTATTTTCATAGCGTGCTAGAGCTAAATCAAATTTTTTATATTTATACATAAAAAAACTTTTTCCTACTCCATTTGCACCAAGTTTTTGCATAAGCTCATCAAAAAGCATAGGCTCAATATCATAAATTTCTATATCATAATCATCACTAGATAAATCTAAAAAAGAATTCCTTACACAACCACCTACTAAATAAACCCTTTGTGTGTAAGGCTTAAGTATATTTTTAATTCTTAAAAAATCTTGGTCATTTTTTAAGTCTATCTTCAATCTTTGCAAGTAAAAACTCTAAAAAAGTAATGGTCATATCTAGTCTTTTTTCCATATGCTCATCTTTGGTATTTTTTAATCCTTCAAATAAAACCAAAATACGCTCTCTAAGATTTTTCAAGAAAAATTCTTCATTATTTATAATGCTTTCTTCTTTTTCTTCTAAAGCTTCAACCTTAATAGCGACATTTTGTTTATCATCTTTTACTTTTACTTCTAAATCATCTAGTTCTTGGATTAGCTCTTGTGTAACCTTACTAATTTCTTCTTTGATTTTTTTCTCTTGAGCATTAACATTTTTTTCTTGAGTAATTTCTTCTACCATAGGGGCAAATTCATCGTTTTTATTTTTTTTATTATCTAACTCTGAATTAACTTCACTAATAGCCATTTTTGCTAAATCTTCTATATTCATAGTTTTATCAACCACCTTTTAAATTCATTAATTTCTTCTTCACTTTTCATATTGACAAAAAAATCAAGCATATCATAATTTAAATCTTCATGATTAGAACGCAAGCCACTCAAACGCCTTATAGCATCAATGGCATTTTTATTTTGCGGATCTTGTTTTAATATATTTTTATAAATCTCCAAAGCCTCATCTTTTAAGCCTTGTGCTTCATAAATAGAAGCCTCTGTTACTGTATATCGCATTATTAACTCACAAAAATAAAATCCTAAAATTCTAACAAAAAAGGCTTTAATTTATTTTTAATTTTCACTTAATCACAGGAGCCTTATATGCTAAAAATACAAAAATGTTAAGTATTATAGCTACCACAATAAGCATAATAAAGCCTGAAGTGAAATTTCTAAAATTATCATGAAGCATGCCTATAATCCAAGGTGATTGAGCAGCTATTAAATACCCTATACCTTGCGACATAGCAGAAAGTTTAGCCGCTATGATAGAATTTGAGCTTTTGATAGCAATAAATAATAACGAAATTGTAAAAACTCCACTAGAAGCAAAACCTAAAAAAATAGCCGCTAAAAACAAAATCGCTTTTACTTTAAAAAGAAAAATCATCATAAAACTTAAAAAATACAAAAACCCTAACATCACTATAGCAAAACTTTTAGCACGAGATCTAAGCTTTCCTAAAATGATAGGTAGTAAAAATGCCACGGGCATCCCTATGATTTGAGATAATAATAAAACATTAGAACCAAAGTCAATTCCAAAGCCCTTTTCACTAATCATCACACTAAGCCATGCAAAAAGACTATAAGATAAAAAACTTTGCAATCCCATTACAATAGTAACTTTCCAGGCTGTTAAGTTTAAAAAGATATTCACTTTATTAATATTTTTCTTTTTAGGGCGTAATAATCTTTTATTTTTCAAATGCGGAAAATAAAAAATCAAAGCAATTAAAGCCAATATAGCCCAAAAAAACATAGCTTGAGGTACATCAAAAAATTTAAGCAAAGGAAGTGATAAGGCCACGCCAGCAATTGAAGATAAGCCTATAATTGATCCATATAAACCCATTATCTTATAAGTATTTTTAGAAAATTTTTCTTTTACAAAAGAAGGTAATAAAACATTAGCTATTGCAATGCCTGCTCCTATCAAAAAAACCCCAGAAAATAAACCTATAGTTCCTCCATAACTTCTAATAACTTCTCCAAAGACAATCAAAATTAAAGCAAAAAACAAAGCTTTAATTTGTGAAAAATACGCTACAAAAAACGATATAAGACCAAAAGCTATTAAAGGTAAGGTTGTTAGCATACCTGCTAAAGTAGAATTAATATTGTAATATTCTTGAATATGTTCTATCATAGGACCTATGGAAGTTATAGGTGCTCTTAAATTTAAAGCAAGAGTAATCACAACTAAAATATTAATCCAAAAGAATTTTTTATATGAAATTTGTGTGTACATGATTATTTTTGATTTAATATATTTTCAAGATATCTTTGTTTATCAGAATCGGTGTTTTTTTGCACTACTTGTTTTTTTTCTTTTACAACTTCATTCTCTTTGGAAAAATAAAAGTGATCAATGATAAAAATAGAAGAAATAATCACAATTAAAGGAATTAAAAAAATCATAATCAATACTTTCTAAAAACATTACCATAGTATTCTAAATTATCTTTTTTTAAATTTTCATCAAAAGTATTTGCCTCAAAATTTGCTTTTAAAATTTTTTCTCTTTCTTCATCCAAATCCTGATACGAAAATACCATATTAATACTTATCACCCCATCAAGCTGTTCTAATTGTTTATATGCTTTTAACTCATCATCTAAATTTTCACTTTCTATTACCACTATAATTTTTTCTTCTTGAGCTAATTCCACACTACAACATGGTGTTTGTTGAATTTGTTCTTTAAGTTTTTCTAATTTTTCCTCTTTAGTTAAAATCAATACACTAGAAAGATTCATCTATACTCCAAAATATAATTTTATCTTCATAACCAGCACTAATAATTTCATGCTCGTTTAAAAATATAAGATATTCTAGCAAAAAATCTTTATTTTGGAATTTTTTTATTGTTTTTAAATTTTTAGTATCTATAAGCTCTATAATATTTTTTTCATTATCTCCAAAAACCGCTATAGAACCACTTTTATTTAGACTACAAGCATATATTAAAAAGTCTCTTTCTATGCTTTTTTCTTGATCATTTCGCACTATGCCTAATTTTCTATCAGTGCTACAACTTGTAATAATTGCATTTTTAAAATCAAGTTGATAAATATTATCTTTATGAAGATTTTTATAACTTTTTATTTTTTGCCACTTTTTCACATCAAAAAGTACTATTTCACCACTTTCAAAACCTGCTACTAATTGAGTTTTTGCCTCATTTAAAACCACATCACTTAAACTTGAGTTAGAGAAAGTAAAATTTTTTATAATATTTTTTGTTTTTAAATCAAAAAGCTCTATATTAGAACCTAGCAAGGCTAATAAAATAGTATCATCATCTAAAAACAAAGCTTTTTTTACTCCATCATTTAAAAGCTTATAGTTATAAAGTTGTTTATTTTTATAAATACTAAGCCTTTTACTACCAAAATCACCTTCACTTAAAATCAAAATAGCCCCATTTAAGTAATCAATACTATAAATTCTAGGGCTAAGATTTTCTTCGTAAAAATTTTTAATCTTATCAAGTTGAGTGATTTTTTGCATTTTTTTGTCTTTAATAAAATACTGATTTAATTCTCCATTATCAAGTCCTATAAGTAAACTACTATCAACAAGTTTTAAGGCATTTAAATTTGAATCAAGTTTAAGCTCATAACTAAATACATATACACTCATTAGTAAGATTAAAAATATTTTTTTCATAGTTTTATTTTACGCCTTCATTTAAAACATCTAAAAGATTAGATTTTTTCTTTAGTTCCTCATTTTTAAATTTAGCTTCAAAACTATTTCCTACTAAAGGTTTTGCATCGCTTTGTGGTACATGGCATTGTGTACAATTAAACCTTGCATCACTTATCATATCTTTAGTAGATTTGTTTTTTCTTAAGTCAAAATAATGGCTACTTGGAAGCGGAGTGGCTCCAACATCTTTAGCTATGGCCTTATCATGACAGCTTAAACAAATATTATTATCTTTAGTAATTGGAAGCATATCCTCTAAAGTATGTGGAATTAATGGCGGAGCATTTTCAAATGATCTCTCAATTAAAACAGATTCTCCAGCCATTACTTGAGAATACTTTGCATCCAATAACTCTACATTTTCACTTTCTAAACTTGTTTTTCTTAAACCTATATCTTTTGAATCAACACTTTTAACAGCAAGTCCGCAAGCACTTATTAAAACAGCTGCTGCTAAGGATAAAAAGATTTTATTTTTCATTTTCTCTCCTTAAATTTATTATACTAAAACCTAAAGCATCATCACCGCAAACATCAATACATTTTCCACATCTTATACACTCACCTGATTTTACATCTTGATTTTCTTTACCTATCATCCAAAGCACTTGCTTTTCAGGACATACTCCAAGGCATTTATAACACTTGGTGCATTTTTGCAAGTTATATCTTACTTTTAGTAATGAAAAATGCGAACTTAAAGCCCAAAAAGCTCCTAAAGGACAAAAATGTGAGCAAGTAAATCTTGGACTAAAAAATGTATCTATACAAAAAACAATCAAAGCTACAAAAAGCCAAGAAATACCGCCGAAAATAATTCCTCTTTGGATTATTCCTATATAAGAAAATTCCTCAAAAACAGGAAAGGAAAAAAGAAAAGAAAAAATCAAAACAAAAGCCAAAACATAATAACGCAAATTTTTATTTACATTAAAAATCCTTGCTTGATTAAAACCTAATTTACTTCTAATAAAATAAGCAAAATCAGTAATGATATTTACAGGACAAACCCAAGCGCAAAACGCTCTTCCAGCAAAAATAGCATAAAATAAAAATACTATCAAAGCACCGCTTAAAGCCATTAAATCTACTTGCAAACTTGCTAAAGCAAGTTGAATAAACGCAAAAGGATCACTTAGCGGCACTGAAGAAAATAAAACCGAAGAGCTTAAATTTCCTTTTAATATAAAATTAAATACACCAAAAGAAAAAAAAGTTAAGATAGACAATTGCACTATTCTTCTTAAAATAAGATATTTCATAACAATTCTCCATCATTAAGATAATCTTTAGCCTTGTTTTTATTGAAATTTTTATCTGTGTTTACATCTTGCAAGCGTTTTTCATCTTTTTCATCCCAACCTTTGATGTAATTATCCCCAGCTTTTCCCAAGACAAATTCTCTAGGTAAAACTCTAATAGCAGCTTTTTGCGTTATACAGGCTTTCTCACAAATCCCACATCCCACGCATACTTCATGATCTACTACAGGTAATAAAAATGCGTGCTTTGCAGTTCTTTCATTGCGTTTTATTTCAAGCTTTAATGCTTTATCTATCAATGGACAGGCTCTATAACAAGCATCACATTGAATTCCCCAATAAGCAACACAACTTGCGCTATCAATTATAGCTATACCCATTTTTGTTTTATAAATTCCATCATTTTGCTCTAAATATTTATGATCTAGCGCATTTGTAGGACAATCTCTTATACAAGGTATATCCTCGCACAATCTACAAGGATTTTCTCTTGCTATAAAAAAAGGTGTGCCATTTTTAGCACTATTTTCTAAATTTGCTAGTTTTAAAACATCATAAGGACAAGCTTTTACACAAAGTCCACATCGTATACATTTTGATAAAAATTCTTTTTCATTATCTGCCCCAGGAGGTCTTAAAAAATACTCCTGATTTGAGCTAAATGCTAAACTTGCTAAAAATGCACTTCCGCTTCCTATACATAAAAGCTTAAAAGTAAAGGCTAAAAATTCTCTTCTATTTTTCATTTTTATGCTTTAGTAATTTTTACGGCACATTTTTTGAAATCTGTTTGATTAGACAATGGACAAGTTGCATCTAATGTAACTTTATTAATATACACATTCTCATCAAACCAAGGCACATACACAAGCCCTTTAGATGGTTTATTTCTACCACGAAAATCTACTCTAGCTTTTACTTTACCACGGCGTGATTGTACCCATACGATATCACCTTGATTAATTTTCATTGCCCTAGCATCATCTTCATTCATATAACAAAGTGCTTCAGGTACTGCACGGAAAAGCTCAGGAACTCTCATAGTCATAGTTCCACTATGCCAATGCTCTAAAACCCTACCAGTACATAACCAAAATGGATACTCTTCACTCGGTCTTTCAGGAGCTTTCATAAATGGTCTAAAGAAAATTTTCACTTTGTTTTTCAAGCTATATTTTTCTTTAGTCTGCGGAGCCAGTAAATCTCCTTTTGGCAGTTCTTTAGCGAATTCACCATAAAATGCAAAATCTGAATTTGGAGCTGCTTTTTTAGCATAATAATCAAATTTAGTATTAAATCTCCATTGTGTTTCTTTACCATTTACCACAGGCCATCTTAAACCTCTTACTTTATGATAAGTATCAAAATCAGCTAAATCATGGCCATGACCTAAACCAAATTTACGGTATTCTTCCCAAAGGTATTTTTGAACGAAAAAGCCATAGCCGGTAAATTCTTTACCATCACTACCTATAATTTTTCTTTCATCGCCATTAACATCACTATTATCAAATCCTTTTGCAATAGAATCGTTTGCTTTGAAAGATTTTGCTTCTTTGTTTGCAAATAATACATCATATAAAGTATCATCTTCACTATAACCCATAGCTTTAGCTTCTTCTAAAACACTTGGCAGAGTAAGTTTATCATTTACCTTAGTTTCACCCCAAACTTCTTTTAATTTAAAGCGTTTTGCAAATTCCATAATTTGCCAAGTATCACTCATAGCCTCACCTACAGGCAGCACTTGCTGTTTCCAGTGTTGAGTTCTTCTTTCAGCATTACCATAAGCACCCCATTTTTCATAAATCATAGCACTTGGTAAAATTAAATCTGCCACCTTAGCACTAATTCCTGGGTAGCAATCACTCACAACGATAAAATTATCCATTTCTCTAGCTGCTGCTATCCAGTGATTTGCATTAGCAGTGTTTTGCCAAGGATTATTTACTTGCACCCAAGCAAATTTGATATTTCCATCTTCTAAATCTCTCATGATTTTTAAGTATGGAGCACCTGGTTTAGGATTGATTGTTTTTGCCGGAACTTTCCAAATTTTTTCGCTAATTTCTCTGTGTTTAGGATTTGCAACGACCATATCAGCAGGTAAACGATGCGAAAAAGTCCCTACTTCTCTTGCAGTTCCACAAGCACTTGGTTGCCCTGTCAATGAAAACGCACCGCTACCTGGCTTAGCTTGTTTACCAAGTAAGAAATGCACCATATAAGCTTGTTCATTCACCCAAGTACCTCTTGTGTGTTGATTAAAGCCCATAGTCCAAAAACTTACAACTTTTCTATTTTTTTCTATATATAAATTTGCTAATTCTTGAAGTTTTTTCTTAAATTCTTCAATGCTTTCATCTTCATTACCTTTAGCAACTTTAGCAACATAATCAAGCGTATAAGGCTCTAATGCTTTTTTGAAATCTTCAAATGAAATTTCCCAATGTGCATCAGGAACACTTTGGTGTTTCATTTCAAATTTATCACCTGCTTTTACTCCTAAATAAGCCAAAGATACCGCTTCTTCTTCATCTACAATAATAGCATTTTGTTTTGCTACTGTATCTTTCTCACTTGCTTTAAATTTAGGATGGTTTGGATTATTTCTCATTCCATAACCAATATCAGCATAGCCTGTTGTAAAGATACAATGTTTTTCAATAAATTCTTTATCCATAGCTTCAGGATGATTATAAACAATCTCTCTAGCGATATAATTCCAAATAGCTAAATCAGTATTTGGCTTGAAGATGATTTCAGTATCTGCTATATGAGAAGTTCTATTAGAAAAAGTAGATAAATTTACAATTTTGACTTTATCTAAATTACTTAATTTTCTATCACTTACCCTTGACCATAAAATCGGATGCATTTCTGCCATATTTGCACCCCAAGTAATAATAGTATCAGTAAGCTCTATATCATCATAACAGCCAGAAGGCTCATCAACTCCAAAAGTTTGCATAAAACCAACAACCGCACTAGCCATACAATGGCGTGCATTTGGGTCTATATTGTTTGATCTAAAACCAGCTTTTACTAATTTTGCAGCAGCATATCCTTCTTGTATAGTATATTGACCGCTTGCAAAAATTCCAATTCCTTCAACACCTTTTTCTTTGTAAGCTTTTTTAAATTGTTTTTCCATTTCATCAAAGGCTCTTTGCCAAGAAACTTGTTGAAATTTTCCATTTTTATCAAACTCACCTTTTGCATTTACGCGAAGTAAAGGTGTTACTAAGCGATCTTCTCCATACATAATTTTTGCATTAAAATAACCTTTAATACAATTTAATCCACGATTTACAGGAGCTGCTGGATCTCCTTTTACAGCAACAATTTTACCATCTAAACTTGCAACTAAAATTCCACAGCCTGTACCACAAAATCTACAAACAGCCTTATCCCAACGCCATTTATTCTCAGTATTAGCAAGTACACTACTTGGAACACTAAGACCTGCAACACCACAAGCACTAGCAATAGCGGTGTTTTTAATGAAGTCTCTTCTGTTCATTATATCCCTCGTTATTGTTTATTCAATGTATTTTAATACATCTAAAAAATATTACTACATTAATGATAAAATTTAAATTATAAAAAAGAATATTTTATAAGTATTTATAAATAGGAGTTTTTTAGTATATTTTTAAATATTTTTACATATTATAAACGCTAGTTAATTCTAGCGTTTTAATTGATTTACAATTCCAAGCATATCATCACTTGTAGTGATTGCTTTTGAGCCTGCTTCGTAAGCTCTTTGTCCTGTAATAAGATCAGTCATTTCCTCTACAAGTTGAACATTACTAAGCTCCACAAAGCCGTGTTTGATGACAGAAAAACCGTTCTCGCCCGCTATACCTGCAATAGGCGCCCCACTTGCATCAGTTTCTACTAAAAGATTATCCCCTAAAGCATGTAAACCTGCAGGATTGATAAAATTTACAAGTTCAATTTGTCCTATTTGAGTTTCAGCTGTATTTCCTGGCTGCATTACTGAAACTGTCCCATCGCTTGCAACATTTATAGCAATAGCATCTTCAGGTATAGTCATTTCCGGTAAAAGTCTATAACCATCTGAATTTACTATGTTTCCTTCAGCATCTTTAGTAAATTGACCATTTCTAGTATAAGCTATAGTTCCATCAGGCATTTGAATTTGGAAAAAGCCATTATTACCAGCAATTGCCATATCAAGACCTGAAGTTGATGTTTGTTTTAAACTACCTTCACTAAAAATTTTACTTACAGCTGTTACTCTTGCTCCAAGCCCTACTTCAATGCCGCTTGGATGTTTTGTGGTGCTTGAGGTTGAAGTTCCTGCATATTTCATCGTTTGATACATCAAATCTGCAAATTCTGCACGCGATTTTTTATAACCTACTGTATTAACATTTGAAATATTATTTGAAGTCACATCAATTTGTGTTTGTTGCGATACCATCCCTGATGCTGCTGTGTATAATGATCTTAACATTTTATCTATCCTTAGTTTATTTAGTACTTGCTAATTTATTAATAGCTTCTTGATTTAAATCATCCATATGAGATGTCATAACTTTTTGATACATCTCAACCATTCTATTTGCCTCAATTAATCCTACCATTTCTGTAACTGGATTAACATTTGATCCTTGAGTAAAACCTTGCTTAATGGCATTTGAATTTGGTAAATCTCTAATCTTGTTTAAATTATCAATTTTATACATATTATCGCCATCTTTTTGCAAATCTCTTAAATCATCAACTTGTGCTACAAATAATCTTGCAATATTTTGATTAGCTGCACTGATAATTCCATTTTTATCCACATTAATAAAAGAAGTAGAATCTCCTATGCGTATGCCATCATTTTCGGGATTATTAAAATAATCACTACTTAAAACTCTGTATCCTTGACGATTTACCAAATAACCCTCATCATCAAGTTGGAAATTTCCATCTTGACTTAATCTTATTTCACCATTATTTGTTTTAATCAAGTAAAAAGTATCTTCGCGAGTAAGAGCTAAATCCAAAGGATTATGCGTCATTTTCATAGAACCTACACTAAAATTTGTATAGACATGATTAACCTGCGGAACTCTATCTATAGTTGTATTAACAAATCTTGCAGCATCTCTTGTGTGATTTTGTATAGGTAACTCATCTTGAGTTTCTTTAAAAATCCTTTTAAAATCTGCAATAACAACATTATCTCTTTTATAGCCACTTGTATTTACATTTGCTAGATTGTTAGTTACAACATCTAAGCGATTAAATTGCGTAACCATAGCACCGGTGGCTTGATAATACCCATTTTGCATTATTTTTCCTAACTAAAATCTTAATTTTTCACTAACAAAGCAAAAGTCGTTCCAAAATATTTTTATTTGTTTTTAATTAATTTTTAGGCATAATATTTAGTTTTACACTCATTACTTAAATACAAGGGGTATCCATGGCTAATGAAACTAATGTTTTAGAAGAACTTTTCAAAGAAAATTCTAAAGATTATATCACATATGAAAAACTTGTCAAGTATTTTGCAAAGCTTCCAAACGCAACAAGTGCAAAAAAAATCCGTGATCTAATGGATAAATATAAAGTAGAATTAATCTCTTCAGCTGAAATTGCCAAAAAAAGAAATTTAGAAGAAGCAAAAAAGCTACAAGAGGAAAAACAAAAATTACAAGATACAAGTTTGGAAAATGAATTTGATTTAGCCAATGAAAATGATTTACTTGAGTGGAGCAGATCAGACTCTCCTGTAAGAATGTATTTAAGAGAAATGGGACAAATTGCTCTTTTAAATAAAGATGAAGAAATTGAAATTTCTAAAAAGATTGAGCTAGGCGAAGACATTATCATCGATGCTTTTTGTTCTGTGCCTTATTTGATTGATTTTATACTTGATTATAAAGAACCTTTAATTAATAGAGAAAGAAGAGTGAAAGAGCTTTTTAAAAGCTTTGAGGATGATGATAAAAGCGATGATGATAAAAGCGATGAAGAAATAGACTCTGAAGAAGAAAATGAAAATGAGGAAAATGAAAATTCTAATGAAAAAAAACCTAAAAAAACAAATAAAAAAGAAGATGAAAGAACTTTAAAAGTCATAGAAAGCTTTAAAGCATTAGAAAAAGCAAAAAAAGAATGGTTAAAAACTATATCTACTATTAATGCAGAAAAAAATGATGATGAACTATTAGATAAACTCATAATTGCTTTTAAGAAAAATATACTAAAAGAAAAACTAATGGATCTAGGTCCAACATCAAAACTTATTTCTGAAATAGTAAAATCTATGGAAACAGCATTAAAAAGTGATGAGGAATTTGATAAAGAATTAAAACGCTTGGAGTATCGCTTACCGATGTTTTCAGAAGAATTAAAACAAAGACACCAAGATATTTTAAAAGATATTACCAAACTTAGCAAAGAAGAAATAGCCGAGCGTGCTTTAGAAACTACCATGGTAAGCACTTATATGGAGATTAAAAAACTTATTCAAACTAAAGAGGCCAGCCAAAATTCTTTTGATTTAGAAAAAGATCAATTAAAAGAAATTCTAGAGCAAATCAAACGCGGTAAAAAAATATCTGATGAGGCTAAAACTAGAATGGCAAAATCAAATTTACGCTTAGTTGTAAGCATTGCCAAAAGATATACTAACCGCGGATTACCATTTTTAGATTTAATCCAAGAAGGCAACATAGGCTTAATGAAAGCGGTAGATAAATTTGAATACAAACGCGGTTATAAGTTTTCAACCTATGCAACTTGGTGGATTAGACAAGCTATTTCAAGAGCAATTGCTGATCAAGCAAGAACTATAAGAATTCCTATTCATATGATAGAAACTATCAATCAAATCAATAAAATCATTCGCGAGTATTTGCAAAAAGAAGGTAAAGAACCGGATGTAAGTATTATTGCAAAAGAAGTAGGACTTAGTATAGATAAAGTAAAACAAGTTATTAAAATTACTAAAGAACCAATTTCCCTAGAAGCACCTATTAGCAACGAGGATGATGGTAAATTTGGAGATTTTGTAGAAGATAGAACCTCAATTTCACCTATGGATCACATCTTAAAAGATGATTTAAAAGAACAAATTGATGAAGTTTTAGATCAGCTTAATGATAGAGAAAAGGCTGTTATTAGAATGCGTTTTGGCTTAATGGATGATGAAAGTGATAGAACTTTAGAAGAAATCGGTAAAGAATTAAATGTCACAAGAGAAAGAGTAAGACAAATAGAAAGCTCAGCTATAAAAAAACTTAAACACCCAAAAGTTGGTAGAAAACTTAAAAACTACATAGAAGGTTGGAAATAATCCTTGCTAAAAAAGCAAGGATTAGCTATCTCTAAAAAGCTTCGTTGCTAAGTGCGTCGCCCTGCTGTGATCAGTATCTTTTTTCAAGGTATTAAAAATTCTACTAATATACTCTTCTAAAGTTTGTTGAGAATTGTTGATTTTTTCTGTCTCATTTAAAATAACCTTACGATATCTTCCCTCGTTGTCTAACTCATAAGCTAAATCATTGTCGCTTAATTGTAGTTTTAAAATTTGAGCCAATTTTGCACGAGAATGCTCATCAAAAATAGGAGTCATTAATTCTAGTCTTCTTTCTAAATTCCTTGGCATCCAATCAGCGCTTGAAATAAAATAATTTGGTGTTGTATGTTTAAAATATAAAATTCTAGCATGTTCTAAATATTTTCCCACTATACTTCTAACTCTTATATTTTCACTATATCCTTTTACTCCAGGTCTTAAACAACAAATTCCACGCACAATAAGATCTATTTTAACACCTTTATTTGAAGCCTCATATAAAGCTTTAATCACATCACCATCTACCAAAGCATTCATTTTGGCTATGATTACTCCATCTTTTCCATAGCTTGCTTCAGTAGCTATCATATCTAAAATTCTTTCTTTGATTTGCTTTGGACTCATCGACAAAGTCTTTAAACGACGACTTTTGCTATATCCTGAAAGTATGTGAAAAAAAGTTGTAGTATCTTGAGAATATTCTTCTTTTGAAGTAAAATAACTCACATCAGTATAAATTTTAGCTGAACTTGCATTGTAATTACCCGTACTTAAATGATTATAAATTTTTAATTTATCCCCTTCTTTTCTAATCACTTGAGCTACTTTTGCATGCACTTTAAAACCAGTGATTCCATATACCACATGAGCCCCTGCATTTTCTAATGATTTTGCCCAATGCAAGTTATTTTCCTCATCAAAACGCGCTTTTAATTCTACCATTACAGTAACTTGTTTGCCATCGCTTGCTGCATCAATTAAAGCTTGAACTATGTTTGAATTTTTTTCTACTCTATAAAGAGTCATTCTTATAGAAACAACCTTAGGATCTTTACTTGCCTCTTTGATAAATTGATATACAGGCTCAAAACTCTCATAAGGCTGTATAGCCAAAATATCTTGTTTATCTATTGCACTAAATATAGATACATTATCCCCAAAAGGTGGTAAAATTTTTGGTGTATACATAGGATTTAGCAAATGTGTAAATTCTTTGTTGGAAATGATTTGCCATAATGAAGCTAAATTTAAAAGTATATTATACTCATAAATATCTTTATGAAAAATATTCATATGAGAACTTAAAAATTCAATCAACTGCTCATCTGCACCTTTTTCTATTTGCAAGCGTATAAAAGCACCTTTTCTACGAAGTTTTAAACCCTGCTCTAAAATCAACATAAAATCATCAGCTTCTTCTTCTTCTATTTCCATATCTGCATTTCTAGTTACTCTAAAAGCAGCAGAAGATAAGAGCTTATAGCCAGGAAAAATATGCTCAGTATGATAGCGTACTATACTTTCTATAGGCACATAAATATTAGAACTTACTTGATAAAATCTTGGTAAAACCCTAGGTATGCGTATCATGCCAAATTTTAAAAGTTCAGGGTGCATAGGATCACAAAGTTTTACCGCTAAAGAAAATGAAAGGTTATTTAAATGCGGAAAAGGATGAGTTGCATCAACTGCAATTGGAACTATCACAGGAAAAATATTAGAAAAAAAATGCTCATTACATTGCTGTTTTAAATCCTCATCAAGTTCTTCGTATGAGCGAATAAACAAATTTTCTTTTTCTAAATCTTGGGTAATTTTAGTAAAATACTGCTCTACTACATATTTTTCTTCATGTAGATAATTTCTAATAGCTTTAAGTTGCGCAAGAGGAGTCATTTCATCATTGCTTGTTGTGCTTATTCCTGCCACAAAAAGTTGTTTTAATCCAGCCACTCTTATCATATAAAACTCATCTAAATTTGTACAGTATATAGCAATAAATTTAAGTTTTTCAAGCAAAGGAAGATCTTTAGAGCATTGATCTAAAACACGAGAATTAAACGCAAGCCAAGAAAGTTCTCTGTTAATATACATTGATGGTTGAATTTGCATGATATACCTACCTTTATTTCTAGATATTTATATTTTAGTATTTCTTTCATTAAAATTTATTTTATTTGTATAATAGTAAATATAATTATATAAAAAAATAACACTTTTTTTATCTTATTAAAAAAATAATAAATGATTAATAAATATATATTTACTTTTTTACCTTTATGGTGTTATATAATTATACACAAGTTCTTGTAACTTAAACTTCATTCAAAGGAGAGACTTTGAAAAAAGCAAACTCAAAACTTTTTGCTGTTTTCCTCTTCTTACTTGTAATTTTAGCAGGAGTTGGAATGTATACTTTCCATAATGCTAAGGGCACTTCTTATTTTAGCGATGCTAGTGAAAGCTGTAATAATTGCCATATTATGAACGAGGTTTATAATGATTATTTGAAAGCTTCGCACTCTAAAGAAGTTGATGGTAAACCAAGAGCAACCTGTAATGATTGCCATTTGCCACATAGCTTTTTTGAAAAATGGATTGCTAAAGCTCAAAGTGGCTTAGGACATGCTTATGCATTTACTTTCAAACTAGATTCTTTACCTACACATTTGAGTGCAAATGCAAAAAGTAAAGAAATAGTCCAAAATAACTGTATAGAATGTCACAAAGAAATTGCGAGTAACACTATCAACCCTACCCTAGATCCACATAAAGATAATGCTTTAAGTTGTGTATCTTGCCACCAAGGTGTTGGTCATAAGAGAGGATTTTAAATGAAAGGAGTATTTAATGAATAACAAAGGCATTTTATATAGTGCTATAAGTGCTACTATAGTAGCTATTGCAGGTGTATTATGGCTTAATCAGGACATTACAGCTAAAACAAATGATTCAGTAGGTGGGATCATTTCACAAGAAATTGTAAAACTTGGTGATGAAAATCCTACTTTTGATTACTGGGGAAAGAACTTTCCTGATTATTTAGACATGCACACAGCAGTAGAAAAACAAACACCTAATGCAACAGAATTTGGTGGAAATTTAGCTTATTCAAAGCTTATTCGCTATCCACAACTAACTGTTCTTTGGGCAGGTTATCCATTTAGCATTGATGCCAATGAAGAAAGAGGACACTTTTGGGTTCAAGTAGATCAAATGGATACAGCTAGAAATAATAAAGATTTCTTAAATGCACATGGTTTTACAGGATTTGGCGGTCAACCAACAGCTTGTATGAACTGCCATAGCGGATGGACTCCATGGCTTTTAAACAACACTGCAAAAGGCGATTGGGTAGCATTTAACTCTGCAAAATATTGGACTATGGTTAAAACTATCCCAGCTGTAAATGGAGCTAAAGAAAACTCACCTGAACACAGCGGACCTCATGGTGGAAAAAGAATGGGTGTAACATGCGCAGATTGCCATAACCCAACAGATATGAGTTTAAGACTTACAAGACCAGCTTTAATTAAAGCATTAATTTCAAGAGGTTATGAAGCAGACGAAAAACAAGGCATTAAAGCTTCAAGAAGCGAAATGAGAACTTTAGTATGCTCTCAATGTCATGTTGAATACTACTTCAAACCAACAGGCACTAAAGTGAAAACTATAGGCGAAAGTATTGCTAATGATAGTTCTAAAAAATGGTGGAATGGCACTCAAAAAACTTATGATGAGTTTGATTCTTGGAGAGATGGTAACAAGCCAGTTGAAATCGAAGTTGATGGTATAGAGCTAGCATTTCCATGGAGTGAGTGGAAAAAAGGCGAGCCATTTAGAATAGAAATGATTGATGATTATTATGAAAAAAATAGAGAAAATTTTCCAAGTGATTGGGTTCATAAAATCACAAAAGCACCAATGATTAAAATTCAACACCCAGAAAGCGAACTTTATAGTGGTGGAGTACATGCTGCAAATGGTGTAAGTTGTGCAGATTGTCATATGCCTTATATTAGAAAAGGTGCAAAAAAAGTTACTAACCACAATATTACTTCACCTTTAGTTGATATTAACTCAGCTTGTAAAACTTGTCACACTCAAAGCGAAAGCTATCTAGCTAAACAAGTAAAAGATATTCAAAATTCAGTAGCCCATGATTTAAGAACAGCTGAATATTCTTTAGTAAGCTTGATTAAAGATATAGAAACTATTCGTGCAGAACTTGGAAAAATGCCTAAATTTCAAACTGATGGCAAAGCAGATGATGCTAAAATTTCGACTGAATTAAAAGAAGTATTAGAACTACATAGAAAATCTCAAATTAGAGCAGACTTTGTAGGTGCTGAAAACTCAACAGGTTTCCACAATCCTAGAGAAGCTTCAAGAATACTTTTACAATCAGTTGATATGTCAAGACAAGGACAAACTAAGCTAGCAGAAATTGCAGCCAAAAATGGCATTAAAGATTTCAAAACTTCAAATTTAGGTTTTGAAGATATTCAAAAATTAAATCCAGGTGAAATTCACTATAAAGTAGATCTAAATGGTAATAAAGCAGGTGATCGCTACTATAAACACCAAGAAGTAAATGGTAATCCACCAGCAAAACTTCTTGAAGATGATAAAAATCTAAAACCTTATAATTATAAAGTAATAGATTAATCAAAATAAACCCTCGCAATCGAGGGTTTATTCTTTTATCAAACTTACATCCTCACCTTTTAAAATTTTATTCATAGTGTTCATAGCACACATTTTTCCACACATTGAACAAGAATTAAGTTCTTCAGGCTTTCTTTCATTAAACATTTTCTTAGCCTTTTCTCCATCAATTGCTAATTTAAACATTTTTTCCCAATCAATATCTTGTCTTGCTTTACTCATTTCATCATCTATTTTTCTTTCTTTGGGAAGCTTGGCTATATCTCCTGCATGAGCTGCTATTTTAGTTGCTACTATACCATCTCTTACATCTTCTAAATTTGGAAGTCTTAAATGTTCAGCAGGAGTTACATAACAAAGTATATCAGCACCAGCTGCTGCTGCAACTGCTCCACCAATTGCTCCACTTATATGATCATATCCTGCACCTATATCAGTAACTAATGGTCCTAAAACATAAAATGGAGCTCCATTGCAAATTCTTTTTTCAAGTTGCATGTTAGCTTCTATTTCGTTAATAGCCATATGACCAGGTCCTTCTATCATCACTTGCACATCTTGAGCCCATGCTCTTTTGGTTAGCAATGAAAGTTCTATAAGTTCAGCAATTTGAGCTCCATCACTTGCATCATGAGTACAACCAGGTCTTAGTGCATCACCCAAAGAAAGTGTCACATCAAATTCCTTACATATAGCAAGCAAATCATCATAATATTCATAGAATGGATTTTCAGCATCATTCATTTGCATCCAAGCATAAAGAACTGAACCTCCTCTTGAAACTATATTAGTAATCCTATCACACTCTTTAAAAACCCTAGCAGCACGAGAATTTATCCCTGCGTGAATTGTCATAAAATCCACTCCACTTTTAGCATGATGATATACTACATCTAAAAAATCTTTTGCTTTAATATCTTTTAAATCTTTTTCTAAAAAACCTACCGCATCATAAACAGGCACAGTACCTATCATAGCTTTTGAAGTAGCAATTAGCTCATCTCTAAAACGACTAGTTTTACCATAATTACTAAGATCCATAATAGCTTCTATATTAAATTTGTGAGCCAATTCTACCTTTTTCATCTCTTCACTATAATCTACACAATCATTTGAAACGCCTAAATTTACATTTACTTTCGTTTTAAGTCCATAGCCAATACCATTTGGATCTAATGCTTTATGGTTGATATTTGCAGGAATGATGATTTTTCCACATGCTATATTTTCAAGTAAAAAACCTTCACTTACTTGTTCTTTTTGTGCAACAATTTGCATTTGCTTTGTGAAAATTCCTTCTTTTGCATAAGACATTTGAGTTTTCATTTGAATTTATCCTTGAAATAATTTTGGATAAATGAAGGGTATGTGAGTAGTTGATAAATTATCCCAACGCTAGTATTACCTAGTTCTGGTGCGGTCTAAGCTTTTAGCTTACTCTCAGCCTGTATCACAAGCTCCCGTCATTTATGCAAAAGAAGTATAGCAATAAATACAAAACAAAGTTTATTTTTTTGTTTGATTTTTAGCTTGCTTGCTAAAATGTAACAATTCTTCAGTAGTTTTAATGTAAAAAGGAATTTTTTTAAGACAGTATTTCAAAATTTCACTTGCGGCCAAAGCATCGCTTAAAGCTCTATGATGCTTACTTTCAATACACAAAAACTCTTTTAGAGCATCAAGGCCGTATTTGGGACTTTCAATGCATTTTTTAGCTAAATCAATAGTACATAATCTTCTATTTAAAAGTACTCCAAAATCATTTTCATACATAGCTTTAGATATAAAATGATAATCAAAACGCACATTGTGTGCTACAAAAATGCTATCTTTTAAAAATAACTTAAAATCATTTAACACAGCTTTCAAAGAAGGAGCATTTTCTACCATATCTAAACTAATCCCAGTTAATTCTGTAATATTTTCAGGTATGCTTTCTACTTTTACAAAACTCTCAAATCTATCAATTTCTTTATAATTTTGAATTTTTACAGCACCTATTTCTAAAATTTGACCACTTTTTATCCCGCCAGTACTTTCAATATCTACAACACAAAATATCTCATCTTTTATTTTTGTATTTTTACTTTTTAAACACAAACAATTTTGTGCATTAAGCTCTACCCCTAGTCCTAAAAGCTCAAAAATATATAAATCAAAATCATAGTGGTTTAATTCTTCTATTTTTGCAAGTTCTCTTAAAACCCAAGGAAAAGGTTTATTTTCTTTGCTTAGTTTGATGATTAAATCATCGATTTGTTGTTGGCTCAAAATTCAAGCTTTAAAGAATTAATTGCTGTTTTTTTATCTTGCGAAGAAAAAATATAACTACCCGCGACTAAAATATCAGCTCCTGCTTCATCCAAATCAGGTGCATTTAAGCCATTTACCCCACCATCAACCTCTATAAAAACTTTAAGATTTTTCCTATCTATCATTTCTCTTAACTGGCGAATTTTATTATACACCAAAGGTAAAAAACTTTGGCCGCCAAAGCCTGGATTAACACTCATTAAAAGCACCATATCTACAAATTCTAAAATATGTTCTATGCTTGAAACTGGAGTATGTGGATTTAATACAATAGCAGGATGAATGCCGTTTTTTCTTATATACTCACACACTCTAATAGGATGGTTTTCAGCTTCTAAATGAAAACTAATAAATTTTGGTTTTATAGGTATAAATAAATCTACAAAACTACTAACATTATGCACCATTAAATGCACATCTAAAGGCACTGAAGTAATTTTTGAAATATTTTCAATCACACAAGGACCAAAAGTAAGATTTGGCACAAAATGTCCATCCATCACATCAATGTGCAACAAATCAGCTCCCGCTTGAGATACTTCTTTAATCTCATTTTCTAAGTTTAAAAAATTTGCAGACAATAAACTTGGCGCTACATACATTATATATCTCCAATAAAATAAAAAATAATTTTATCATACTTATTATCAAATTTTCTTTATGTATTTTTAATAATATTTGATTTTTTTAAGCTTGCTTTAGATATAATGCTAAAAATTATTTTTATTTCATAAGGAAAAATTTATGTCAAGAATTTGCCAAATTACAGGAAAAGGACCTATGGTAGGTAACAATGTTAGCCATGCTAACAACAAAACTAAAAGACGCTTTTTGCCAAATTTAAGAACAGTTCGTATTACTTTAGAAGATGGAACTACTAGAAAAGTTAGAGTTGCTGCTTCAACTTTAAGAACACTTAAAAAACAGAGTAGCAAATAATCCTTAATATAAACGAGGAATTATTATGTCTTTTTTGAAAAAGCTACAAAAATTCCTCAATTGGTCCCCTTCTCCAAAACCTTCAATCAACCTCAATGACGAGCTTTACGAGCAACTTAGATTTTTAAGAATTCCTCTTATTGCTGTCGTAATAATGACACTAATTGGAGCTTTTGGTTATATGCTTACAAGTAATTATAATCTCAATGATGCTATTTACCAAGCTGGTATGACATTTACCACTTTAGGCTACACTGAAGTCAATCCCATACCAACAGCGGGTAGAATTTTTACCGTTATATATGTATTATTAACTTTTACAATATTTACTTTTTGCATGGGTTTAGTGATAGAAATAGTAAAAAAAGGAATCTTGTCTAAAATAATCAAGGAGAGAAGAATGCTTCATAAAGTTGCAAGATTAAAAAATCATTTTGTAATATGCTATCACAATGATTTTACCATAGAACTAGCACAGCAATTCAAAGAAAATCACATTCCTTTTGTTGTTGTTGATGAAATAGAAAATTTTAGCGAGATAGCTGAAAAATATAATTATCCTTATTATATAGAAAGTGCCCCACATACAAATATAGCCTTTTTAAAGACCAATCTTTCTAGCGCAAAAGGTGTAATTACTCTTAGCAATAACATAGCAGATAATATAGCCATCATTGCTTCAGTGAGATTGTTTGAAAAAGAATTACAAAGAATCAATCCTTATTTTATACTAGCTAGCTCAAGCAATGAAGACGAAACTGAAAAACTCAAAAAACTTGGAGCAAATTCCATAGTTTCTGCTACAAAATTGGTCGCACAAAGACTTAGTGCTATGTCAGCAAGACCTGATATGGAAAATTTATTAGAAAATTATCTTTACAAAAAAAATAGCCCTATTGATTTAGAAGAGGTTAAAATTCCTGACGAGTCATGGGTGAGATTTAAAAGACTAAAAGAAATCCATTTAAGAGATATGGCAAATGTTAGCATAGTAGGAATTTTGGAAAATAAAAAATTTACCCCTATGCCAAGAGGAGACACTTTAATAGGCACTGGTGCAAAATTGTTAATCGTTGGTACAGCAGATAGTATAAAAATAGCTAAAAAGATTATTAAAAATAAACAAAAACCTGACGAGTTAAAATACATTTAACTTATTTAAGCTATAATCAATAACAATAAAATTTCAAAAAAAGGAGGCTTACATGCTACATGAATTTAGGGATTTAATCACCGAGTTAAAAGGCAAGGATATGCATTTTGATAAGTTGTTTGAAGAGCACAACAAACTTGATCACAAAATCAAAGATGCAGAAGAAGGTAGAATTCATCTAGATAGCTTAGAAATAGCAAATCTAAAGAAAGAAAAGTTAAAATTAAAGGATGAATTAAATACTTATTTATCAAATTATAAAAAATAATTTCTACCGATTTTTTTAACTTTTAAGGATTAAATATGTTTGGAAAAAAAAGTCAATTATCACAAGACTTTGAAAATTTACAAAATAAAATCAAAGAACTAGAAGAAGAAAACAAAAGACTTCTTTCAGAAAAACAAGAATTAATTAAAAATTATGAAAAACAACTTCAAGGAAATTGCGGAAAAACTGAACTTGAAACAAATCTTTTGGAAATGCTATTAAATGGTGTTTTAAAAGGTATTGCAAATGTTCAAAGTGATATGCAGGAAAATGTTAATAAAGCGGAAATGATTTCTCAATATTCTGATTCCTCTTTAAAAGATATGCAAGAGTTAAATTCAATAACTCACTCTATCATATCTTCACTTCAAAGCATTATAGAATCAGCTAATCGCTCAAGAGATACAGCGGGAAATTTACACCGCAGCGTTGATGAGATCACTAATGTTATTAACTTAATCAAAGATGTATCCGATCAAACCAATCTTTTAGCACTAAATGCCGCAATCGAAGCTGCTAGAGCAGGAGAACACGGCAGAGGCTTTGCTGTTGTTGCTGATGAAGTAAGAAAACTTGCTGAAAAAACACAAAAAGCAACTTCTGAAGTAGAATTAAATATTAACCTATTAAAACAAAATGCTGATGAGATGTATGGACAAAGTGAACAAGTAGAAAAAGTATCATTAGAATCTAATGAGCATATAGTAAAATTCTCTAGTAATTTTGCTCAATTAATTTCTAATGCAAATTCAACTAGTTCTCACGCTAAAAGCATTACCTCTGAAATATTCATATCACTAGCAAAACTAGATCATATTGCATTTAAATTAAATGGATATAATGAAATTATTCATGCTTCAGGAAAAACTTTATCTGATCATTTAAGTTGCAGACTTGCAAAATGGATTGCTGGTATTGGCAAGGAAAGATTTTCTGGCGGAAGAGCTTTTGGTAAGTTAAATTTACCACATCAAAAAGTACATGAAAATATGAACCAAGCCGTTGCTTTAGCACATAATGAAGATACAAGTGATAAACTAGTACAAAATCAAATTTTAGATAAATGCTCTAATGCTGAAAAGGCTTCTGAAGATTTATTTGGAATCTTTAAAGAAATGCTTGATGAAAAAGATCTAAATATTGAAAATAAAGAGGAAAAATAAAAAGAGGTAAGATTAATTCTTACCCTTAAACCATAAATACGCATACTCAAGTAAAGGAGTTTTTATAGGATTTTCTTTAGAAAACTTTTCAAAATATTTTCTTTTTATCCATACTGCTTGGATATCTTCCCCCTCAATTCCACCACCATTACCAATTTTATCATCTTCATTAATTTCAGCAAAAAATAAAAATTGTCTACTAACACCTGAACCAAAACCTGTATAAAATTCCCCTATTTTTTCTACAACCTTAGGAGCATAACCTAGTTCTTCAATACATTCTTCTTTAGCTATTTCCTCTAAACTCAAATCTTTATCAACAAGACCTGAACAAAGCTCTATACTAAATCCCATCTCGTTTAAATTTAAGTTATTGCGTTTTTGATAATCCCATAAAGGAATTCTAAATTGCTTTACAAAAACAAAAGAATCTTTTTGAGTATGATATAAAAAAACAGAAACGCTATCTAATGCTTCTATAAAATCCCAAGTGTATTTTTTGTTATCTTTACCTATATAAGTATATCTTTTAGGTTTAATATATTTTGAGTTAGAAAATTGCTCTTCTTGTAAATTTTTCATGTAAAATCCTTATAATTTTACATCTATTATAACAAAATAAAACGAGTATGAAAAAAAATGAAAGAATTTAAAAGAGTTGCTACAAAAAGCAACTCTATAAAGAAAGCTAAAAAATATAAAGGCGGTTATTACATCATACCACCCATGCCTCCCATACCACCCATGCCACTCATATCAGGCATAGCAGGTTTGTCTTCTTTAATTTCGCTAATTGTAGCTTCAGTTGTTAAAAGCATGCTAGCTACTGATACCGCATTAAGCAAGGCTACTCTTTCTACTTTAACAGGATCGATAATACCGCTTTCAAGCATATTTACATATTCACCTTTTGCAGCATCAAAACCAGTATTTTCTTCTTTACTATTTTCTACTGTATTTACAACTACACCAGCATCAAATCCAGCATTTTCAGCAATTTGTCTTAAAGGTGCTCTCAATGCTCTTTCTACAATAGCTGCACCAATAGCCTCATCGCCTTGCAAACTCAAGCTGATTTTTGATTTTGCTTTGATTAATGCAGCACCACCACCTATTACTATACCTTCTTCAACTGCAGCTTTTGTAGCACTTAATGCATCATCAACTCTATCTTTTTTCTCTTTCATTTCAGTTTCAGTAGCCGCACCAACTTTAATCACCGCTACACCACCGCTTAATTTAGCTAATCTTTCTTGTAATTTTTCTCTATCATAATCTGAACTTGTTTCAGCAATTTGAGCTTTGATTTGGTTAATTCTTGCATCAATATTTGCTTTTTCACCTGCGCCATTTACAATAGTTGTATTGTCTTTATCAATAATCACGCTTGAAGCTTGACCTAAATCTTGAATACTAGCACTTTCTAAAGTTCTTCCAAGCTCTTCAGAGATCACTTCACCACCTGTTAAAATAGCAATATCTTCAAGCATAGCTTTTCTTCTATCGCCAAAGCCAGGAGCTTTAACTGCTGAAATATTTAAAACACCTCTTAATTTATTTACAACTAAAGTTGCCAAAGCTTCGCCTTCAATGTCTTCAGCTATAATTAAAAGTGGTTTTCCTGTTTTTTGAATTTGTTCTAAAATTGGTAATAAATCTTTTAAGTTGGCAATTTTTTTATCAAATAACAAAATAAAAGGATTTTGCAATTCAGCTGTCATTTTTTCAGTATTTGTAATGAAATATGGGCTTAAATAACCTCTATCAAATTGCATACCTTCAACTACATTTAATTCATCATTGATTGATTTTGCTTCTTCAACAGTGATAACACCATCTTTTCCAACTTTTTCCATAGCATCAGCGATTAAATTTCCGATTTTCTCATCTGAATTCGCAGAAATTGTCGCAACTTGAGCTATTTCTTTTTTATCTTTAACTTCACGAGAAAGTTTTTTAAGTTCAGCTACTATAGCTTCGCAAGCTTTATCCATACCTCTTTTAACTTCGATAGGATTAGCACCTGCTGTAATATTTCTCAAACCTTCTTTAAAAATAGCATGCGCTAAAACTGTTGCTGTTGTTGTTCCATCGCCTGCTTGATCAGCTGTTTTACTAGCTACTTCTCTAACTAAAGAAGCACCCATATTTTCTAAAGAATCTTTTAATTCCACTTCTTTAGCTACACTCACACCATCTTTTGTGATAGTTGGAGCACCAAAACTTTTTTGGATTAATACATTACGACCGCGTGGCCCCATAGTGACTTTTACAGCATCATTAAGTTTTTTAACACCTTCATAAAGTTTATTTCTTGCTTCATCTGAAAAAAATATTTCTTTTGCCATTTTTTATCCTTTTTTATTTAATAATCCCTAAAACATCTTCAACATTAAGAACTAAATACTCTTCATTATCAAGTTTAATTTCAGTTCCACCGTATTTTGCAAACATTACTTTATCATTTACCTTAATATCTTCTATTTCTTTGCTTACTGCAACAACTTCACCATTTAATGGTTTTTCTTTAGCATTATCTGGTATAATAATCCCAGAAGCAGTAGTTTTCATTTCTTCTAAGCGTTTTACTAAAATACGCTTTCCTAGAGGTTGAAAATTCATTTTTTATCCTTTCTAAAATGTGCCATTTTTAGCACTCTTTGTTTTTGAGTGATAGAATTATACATTAAAGAAAGTTAATTGTCAATAAATTAAGTAAAATATATCATATAAGTTTAGTCTATATCACTAAATTTATATGATATATTATTATAAAGGTTTCTCATGAAAAAAATTCTTTACATTCTTTTAGGTGTAGTGTGTATAGTATTTCTAGCTATATATACATTATTATTTACAAGCATGGGTAATGCTTTTTTAAAGCCAAGAATCGAAACGATTATTGCTCAAAAAAGTGGTATGAATGTTAAATTTGAAAATTTTAAAATTAGTTTTTCACAACTTGACATTAAAGCAAATATTGATGATAAATTTTTTGCTAACATAGAAGGTGGCATATCACCTTTAAGACTAGGATTTAATTTAAACTATCTTTTAGGACTTAAACAAAACTATATTCAAAATCTTGGCTTAAAAAGTGATAAAGATTTTACATTTAAAGGTAGTGCTGTAGGTAAAAGTAGTGATTTTTTAGTAAAAGGTAATGGGTTTTTGTTTGATTCTAATCTTAGCTTAGATGCAAAAATTGTTGATTTTTCTCCTATAAATCTTGAATTTATTGGTAAAAATATAGATTTGGCTCAAATTTTAGATTTTGCTAATCTACCAAGATATGCTCAAGGAAAAATTAGCATTATAAGTGATATACAAGCTAAAGATTTAAAACCAAATGGTAATGCTTTGATTAATTTTTACACAAGTTCTATCAACAATACTCTAATTGAAAAAGATTTTAATCTAAGCTTACCAAAACAAAGCTATATAAAAGGTGAAATAAGATCTTTAATCCAAAACAATGAAGTTATTTCTAAAAGTGAAATTTTAAGCAACTTCTTCAAACTTTATACACAAAAAAGCATTTATGATATAGCAAAACAAAGCTTAACTAGTGATTTTGATATCAAAATAGATGATTTTAATCAATTTTCATCTCTAGCTAAAATGAAACTCCAAGGCAAAAGTCAAATTCAAGGTAATTTACTTTTTGCAAACAATCAATTACAAAGATTAGATGCTAACTTGCTTGGATTTGGTGGTAGCTTAAAAGCTGTTTTAGAAAATAATAATCTTAATATCAATACAACTAATATAGAAGTAGCAGAACTTTTAAAGACTATCTCTATGCCTGCTTTTATTAATTCTAAATTAGTTTTAGATTTAAAAGCACAAGGGCTTGATTTTAAAAATTTCAATCTAAATACTAGGTTAAACAATGCAAATATAAATGTTATGGAATTTAAAAAACTAAGCAATCTTGATTTTCCAAAAACAAATTTTAACTTACAAGCTAAAGCAAATGCGAAAAATTCTTTGATTGATTATGAAGCTTTACTTGATTCAAACATAGCAAAAATACCTCATCTAAAAGGTTCATATAACCTTACAAACAAAGATTTAAATGTACAAATTAGTGCTTTTATAGATAATCTTAACAAATTAAAACCTTTAACCAAACAAGATCTCAATGGACCTTTAAATTTAGATGCCAAAGTTGATCTTAAGTCAAATCAAATTCAAAATCTTGATGCAAATATTAAAATCATGCAAGGGCTTATCAATGCAAAATCCAATGGAAAAAGTTTACAAGCAAAGATTGATAATATAAAATTAGAACAACTTTTTCCTTTGATAGGACAAAAAGTTTTAGCATTTGGTAATGTAAATGCAGATATTGACTTAAAGTCACTTGATTTTAACAATATTAATGGTGATTTTAAAGCAAATATTAATTCTTCTTTTAATGAAGTAGAATTATCCAAGCTTTTAGAGAAAAAATTTCCAAAGAATACTTCAGCAAAAATCAATCTTGATGGAAAAATTTCTAAATCAATCATTGATTTTAACGCTAAAGTTTTAAGTTCATTTGCAAATATTAATTCATTAAAAGGTAAATTTGATCTTAATCAAATGGCTCTAGCAAGCACTTATAATATATCATTACAAGATTTTTCTAAGTTAGGATTTTTAGTTGATAGAAACTTAAAAGGCAAGGCTGATTTTGAAGGAAAATTTGATTTTAAAAACGCTTTAATAGATGCAAGTATTAATAGTAAAAATATATTTAACGGCTCGTTAAATGCCACTTTAAAAAATAATATTTTTAACGCTAAAATGCAAAATACCGATCTTTCAAATTTAACTCAAAGCTTAGATTTACCTGATTATTACCAAGCAAAATCAAATTTAAGCATTGATTATAATCTTTTAAAAGAAAGTGGTGTAGTGCTAATGAATTTAGCCGATGGGCAACTTAAGAAAAATCTCATCACAGGTGCTTTAATGTTACTTTTACAAAAAGATATCACTCAAGATGTATATCGCAACGGTGAAGCCAAAATAAATATCAACAAAAATCTTATAGATTTAAATTTAAACCTAGTGGCTGATAGAAGCAATATAAATATTAGCAAAGGTAAGGTTGATACAAAAAGTACCAAATTAAACATTCCTTTTAATATCGTCATTGATAGAGCAAACTTCAAAGGTGTTATAAAAGGAACAACGCAAGATCCAAAAGTAAGTCTTGATACAAAAAGTGTTGTAAATTCTATTGTTAATACAATAGGTGGAAATGCTAGTGATGGTGCTAAAAATACAGGTAAAAAAGTAGATCAAGCAATAGATAAAATTTTTAACAAACTCTTCTAATAAATCTAGCCTTTAAAAAAAGGCTAGATTTTTATTAAAATAAACCAAATTTACCATCTTTTTTCTTATATAACACCCTCATTTTTGCATCTATGTCATTAAAAACTAAAAATATATCTTTACTTGCTTTTAATTTTTCCAATGCTTCTTCAATTTCCAAAGGCTTATATAGCTCAAGTTCTGTTGGAACTATCTCATCTTCCTCAATCAAGCTCGATAATACTAAATTTTCTTTTATCTCATCTTGATGTTTATGGGTAATATTTTTATCATGCAATCTTCTTAAAACCTTAGAAATTCTATCAATAGCTAAATCTATAGCAGCATATAAGTCTTTATCTTTTTGCTTTACAACCACTGTATTAATACCGGCTAGATTAATGCTAAATTCAGCCCAAAATCCTTTCTTTCCATGCCTTTCATCAGCACTTATAACACAACGCGCAGAAATCACATCTAAGCCATATTTACTTAAAGCATCAAAGCTTTTTTCCACATACTCTTTTATAGACTCAGTTAGCTCAAATTGCTTTCCAACTATACTTGTATTCATTACTTCTCCTTTTTATGAAGTTAAATACATTATAGCACTTTAATCGTAAAAAAATAACTTTTTAAATAAAAAATAAATTTAAAATTTTAAAGGATCTAGAATAAGCACACCATCCTCTGAAAGTTTTTTACCTTGAAAGTGTGTTTTACAAAAAGAAACAATTAAAGCATGAAAAATTTGATAAAGCTCATATAATTTACATTCTTTTTTTAATAAAACACACAATTCTTGTTGATTTTTAGCTATGTCTTTTTTTAAAAAATCTGCCAACTCATCATAACTTTGACACTCATAGCCTAAATAATTAGCTATTTTTGCACTATAAGCATCAACTACTAAAACTTCTTTTTTGCATATATAATTTAAAATTCCATCAGCACTTTCTTGACCAAAACCCTTAATATCCAAAAGCCATTCTCTATCAACTTCTTCTTTAAAAAGCTCAAAAGAATTAAAATATTGAAAATATTTTTGAGTAAAATTTTTAATATATTTTGCCTTAGTATTATAAAATCCACTTGGCTTTATTAAAAACGCTAAATCTTGAGTATTTAAATTTGATAAATCTTCTATCTTAGTAATATTTGCTTGTTTTAAATTTATCAAAGCTTTCAATACATTTTTCCAATTTGTATTTTGAGTTAAAACTACAGAAATTAAAATTTCAAACTCACTTAAAGTATTATTTTCTAGCCATTCAAAATCTTTATAAACAATATTTGCATTAACTAAAGCTTTAAAAATTTCATATCCACTCATGCTTTTTCACTCTTTCTTAAATGCATCAAAATAGCCTCAATTACATCATCATCGTCTTTACTTTTTGCCTTAATGACTTCCTTGCTCTCATCATCTTTTACAAAACAAATATTTTGCTCATAATTACTCACTAGTTTATAATGCTTGCTAGCTAAAATTTTTATGATGATTAAATCCAAAAACTGCTTTGTGAAGATATCAGGCCTTCCAAAACGATCATTCATCTCACTTTCTATCTCATAAACTTCATTAACACTCATACACTTACTAAGTCTTCTATAAAGTTCTAATCTCAAACGATCTTCACTAATATACTCACTATTTAAAAAAGCATTGATATTAAGCTTTAGATCTATTTTTTTCTCTTTAATTTCTTCTTTTTTACTTAATTTATTAATCTCATCTTCTAACATTTTAAGATACAAACTATAACCAATTTGTTCTATATGTCCACTTTGATCTACGCCTAATAAATTTCCACCACCACGAATTTCTAAATCATGGTAAGCAAGCACGCTTCCTGAACCTAAATAAGAATTACTCTCTAAACTCGTAAGTCTTTTTAAAGAATCTTTTGTGATTTTTTCCTTATCTTCAATCAAAAAATAACAATATCCTTGCTTAGCACTACGCCCTACTCTTCCTCTAAGTTGGTGCAAATCAGCCATACCAAAACGATCTGAATTTTCTACTATGATAGTGTTTGCATTTGCTAAATCAATACCACTTTCAACTATAGAAGTACAAAGCAATAAGTCATATTCTTTATTTTCGAATTTAATCATTTCTTCTTCAGTAGTTTTTGCATCAATTTTAGAATGCAAGATTAAAATTTTTAAATTTGGAAACAAATCTAAAAGATATTTTTTACACCCATCAATACTTGCTATATGATTGTGTATATAAAAAATCTGTCCCGCTCTTCTTAATTCTCTTGAAATAGCTTCTTTAACCAAAGCATCACTACTTTCTCTAACAAAGGTACGCACATCCAAACGATCCTCAGGTGGAGTTTGTAAAACACTATATGACTTTAAAGAGCTAAGAGCTTGATTTAAACTTCTTGGTATAGGTGTTGCCGACATAGATAGAATATGTGAATTTTTACTTAGTTCCTTGAGTTTTTCTTTTTGTTTTACACCAAATTTATGCTCCTCATCTATCACGACTAAACCCAAATTTTCACACTCAACCCCTAAAAGAGAATGCGTTCCAACCACTACACAAGGCTTATTTTCTTTTAAAAATGCTAAAACTTGTTTTTTTTCTTTAGCACTAGTAAAACGATCTAGCTTAAAAACCTCTATATCAAAAGAATCAAATCTTCGTTTTAAGGTTTTAAAATGCTGGGCTGAAAGCAAAGTAGTTGGCACAAAAAATAAAGCCGTATAACCACTTTTTACACAAGTAAGTATAGCGTTCATAGCAACTTCTGTTTTACCAAAACCCACATCGCCACTTAAAAGCCTATCCATCACCTGCATACTTTTTAAATCTTGAGTGATTTCTTGACAAACTTGACTTTGATCTTTAGTGTAAAAAAATCCTGCCTTATTGATAAATTCATCTTGTAATTCTTGAGAAATTTTTAATTCTTTTGCTTTTATCAAAGCTCTAGCCGCTGCTAAAGAAACTATATTTGAAGCAATGGCAAATAATTTTTCTTTTAATCTTTCCTTGATTTTTAAAAAACTTCCTTTTCCAAGCTTATCAAGTAAAGGCACGCCACCACTTGCACCGATATATTTATCAATCATATATAAATTTTCAACAGGCAATAAAAGCTTATCGTTATTTAAATACCCAAGAGCGACAAATTCTTTTTTTGCTCCTGCTATTGCAATAATCTCAAGACCTAAAAATTTAGCTACACCATAATCTTCATGCACAACAAAATCCCCAACCCTAAGCTCATCTATTACCAAACTTGCTTTTCTAACTCTTTTATTTTTTTCTTTTTTATTTAAAGATATGATAAGCTCATCTTGAGTACTTAAATTAATTCTTTCTTGGGATATTTTTAATTTAATATTTGAAAATTCTTGTAAATTTAAAGCTTTAAACAAAGCTTCATTTTTTGCCAAAATAGTAATTTTTTTATCTTTGTGAAAAGTGAAAAAATCATAATTATAAGAACTTACCAAATCTTTATAAAATTTTGGTTCAGGTAAAATATTTTGATTGATTTTACTAATATCTTCTTCAAAATCATTTACATCAAATTTTTTTATGCTTACAAAATTTAAATCTAAATAATCACAAAAATCATCAACACACCAAAAACCTAAAGAATTAACATCGTTTATAATACTTTGGCTTTGGAAATTTTGAATTTTTTCTTGTAAATTTTCATATTGCTCTTGACTAAAAGCACTCAAAAAAGGACAAATTTCTATATTAGAGAGTTCAGCAGGGATTGATTTTTGCGTATGTATATCAAAATATCTTATACTTTCTATCTCATCTGAAAAAAGTAAAATTCTAAAAGGTTGTTCTTCATTAATCGCAAAAATATCTATAATATCCCCGCGTATTGAAATTTCACCCTTATCTTGCACTATATCTACAAACTCATATCCACTATGTAAAATTTCTTCTTTAAATTTCTCTAAAACAAGAAGTGAATTTCTTTTAAGAATAATGTTTTTTAGATGCTTTTTACCTGGTAATTTTTGCAAAATTGTTTTTATGGGAGATATTAAAATTTTATTTTCATTTTCTTTATGATAAGCATTTAATACTTTACAAATTTCAAAAAGTTCTTTAGAAAAAGAGCGTAAATCGCTACCAAATTCTGCTCTAAAATCAGGTAAAATAAAAGTTTTTAATTTTAAAAATAAGCAAACTTGAGCTAATTCATCTGCCTCTTTATCATTCTCACAAATTATTAACTCAGTTTTATTACTTAATAAATATTCATATAATTTAGCTTGCATTTTCTGAATTTTCTATACTCACATCAATAGTTGCAAGCTCTTCTTCTTTTTCAATTATTTTACTACTTCCGTTAAATTTCCCACCATTTTCAATACTTAATTGTTTAACTATGATATTACCATTAAGCACACCGCCGGATAAAATTTCTAAAGAATCAACTTGCATTTCTCCCTCAAAAACTCCATTGATTACTATTTTACTTGCCTTAACTTGTCCTTTTAAAACACCACTTTTACCTATCACTATCACATTAGAAGAATTAATTACTCCTGTAATTTCTCCATCTAAATGAAGCATAGAATCAAAATAAAATTTTCCTTCTATTTTTGCTCCGTTTGAAATGACTGTAGTTTCGGATACTGCAGCAATAGAGCCTTTATTAAAGATTGCCATGGCACTCTCCTTTCTTTTTCAAAAATTTGTTCATAGTTTTTTCGGTTTAAATCTATAAAAATCTTAGGATCTAAAAGTTTATTAATAAATCTAACCTCATAATGCAAATGCGGGCCCGTAGAAAGACCTGTATTTCCCGTATAACCCAACAAATCACCTTTTTTTACAAATTGCCCTGCTTTGACAACATCCTGACGCGTCATATGTGCATAAACCGTTTTAAAACCAAAATTATGGATCAAAATCACTGAGTAACCATAACCATTATTGCTATATGCAGCGTATTCAACCACTCCATTTGCAGGCGCATAAATAGGAGTTTTTAAAGCTGCTCTTAAATCAATACCTGGATGAAATTCTTTTTTATTTAATATAGGATGATGACGCCATCCGAAATTACCTGTGACTCCATTATCTTCTATCACATGACCATTTGGAATTTGTGTTAAAAATAAATAAGCTTGATCATTAGTAAGTTTGACTTTTTCTAATCTTTCTGGTATATCTAAACTTTCATCTTGCTTTAAGCCTAAATTATCCTCAATATCTGCAAGTTGGGTTTGGAGTTCATCATATAAGGCTGTTTTTTCTTCTAAACTTTTTTGCATACTCTCATTTTGAGAAAACAATTTAGTATTCTTTGAAGATAATATTTCTTGTTCTTTTAAAAGCTCTGAACGCTTATCTGCTAGATAATTAATATATAAAGCACCTAAAACTATAACAACAAAAACAAAAGTAGTAAAATAAATTATTACTTTTTTTATAATCTGACTTAATAAAAAATGTCTAGAACCATTTACATCTGTAATAGTTAGCGTAAATTTATCTTTCATTATAGCCTCTTAAAAATTTTTCTACCAATACAAAAGAACCAAAAACTAAATATAACTCATCTTTTTTTATTTGTTCAAATTTTTGATAAACAATATCTAATTTTTCTAAATTTTCTAGCAAAACAGAACCCGCCAAGGATCTATCTTTACTTTCATAATCATAAATTTCAACTATTTTTATTATAGGTTTTAAAACCTTTAAAATTTTATAAGAATCTTTATCTAAAAAGCAATTATAAACTAAATGAACTTTTTTTTCCTTGAAAATTTCAACTAAAGCTAAAGCCGCCATTTCATTATGTCCTACATCAATAAAAATATTTTGACTTATTTGCTCGCACCTTCCTTTTAAATCAAGTTTTGGTAGATTTTTGATACTTTGAATTAATTCTTTTTCATTTTTAGCACAAATTTTAGAAAAAGCTTCTAAAGCTAAAAAAAGATTATCTTTTAAAAAAGTCGCAAAATTATATTTTTGAATATATTCTTGTACATAAGGATAAATAAAATTATTTTTTTCTAGTAAACTGATACTTAAACTAGCTCGTTTTAAATTTGCTATTTTTTGAGCCAAATTTAATACTTTTGCTTCTTGCTTATGATTAATTAAAGCTTTGGCACTCATGGCTTTTAATTTTGTTCTTGCTATTTCTTCTAAATTTTTACCTAATAAATCTTGATGATCAAATCCTATTTTAGTAAAAATACTAAAATCTATTTCAAAAACACTTGTCGCATCATACTCTCCACCTACTCCGGCTTCTAAAATCACATAATCACAATCTTTAAAAATAAAAAAAGCTAAAAAAGTAGCGTATTCAAAATAACTAAGTTTTTTTACATCTTCTAAAAAAACACTTTCTAGTTTTTCATGCGCTTTTTCTAAAAGTCCATTGCTTACAATTTTGCCATTTAACCAAAATCTTTCATTAAATTCAAAAATATGTGGACTTGTATAATGACCTACTTTATATCCTTGCTCTAAAAGTAAAAGCGCTAAAAATCTACCCGTACTTCCTTTGCCATTAGTGCCAATAATTTGGATATTTTTAGTTTTTGGAATAAATTTTTTATACTTCTCATACATACTAAACATAAAAAATCTACTAATTTTTTGCACATACATAGTTTTTTGTGAAAGTGTTTGTTGAAATTTCATGCTAAGCTTTTTGGATTAATTCTTTTAAAATATCGCCATCTGGAAATTCTTTTTTTTCTATGTAAGAAGATGATAAAATAAGTTTAACTACTTCTTCTTTATAAATAAATTTATAATCATCTATAAGCTTTAAGGCTTTTTCTATAAAAATCTGAGCACTTTCTAAATTTTTACCCGGAAGTATAACCAAATAAGAACTTTCATCTAAAATCCAAATTTCACCCATATCTTTACATAAATCTTTAAGTATCTTTTTAAACTTTCCACTAATTGCCTTAAAACTATCAACACCATAGACATTAATAACATGCTCTATATTATTAATTTTAAAAAAACATAATGCATAATTAACAGCATAAAGCTTATAGTTTTCATCAAGTTTTTTAAGTTCTTGAGCAAGACTCCACTGCTCTCTTTGCTCATCGTCACTTGTAGCTTGAATTTGAGTTTTAATTTGCGCTATTTGCTCGTTTGCATATAAAAGTTTATCTTTTAGTGTATCAAAATTAATTTGAACATTACCATTTTCATCTTTAGTTAAAGCATTAATAAATTTCACATCTTCTTGGCTGTTATCATAAAGCTTTGATACCATTTCATTTAAGCTTTCTAAGTGCTGATTAAAAAAAGAAAGGTTTTTTTGTATATAATATTTATCTGTTGCTTCTTTTTTTTGCAACATTAAATAATACTCATGTGCAAATTCTTTCCTGGCAATTAATTTAGGATTTTCTTTTAAATTTTGTTTAAACTGCTCAAGCTCTTTACTTACTCCAAACAAAGACTCCAAAGAAGCTAGTAAAAGTTCAGCCTGCTTCTCATAAGATCTCTCTTTTAACATAACAATGAGTTTTTCAACTAAAGTGTGAAAATCCAAAAACGCTCGAATATTAAATTCTTCTAATTTTTTTAAAAGCTCATAATCCTCATAAGATTTTTCAAGCTCTCTCCATTTAGCCCTTAAAAGATATATGGTTTCTAAATCCATAGCTTGAGATAATCTGTGTTGAGTAATTTTTGCTAATTCTTTGATTTTTTTATCTTTGCTAATACTAAGCTGATGCACAATCAAATCAAGCAAAGCATAAACATCTTCATATTTTCTACTTACTTGCCTATTAAGCCTAGAAACTAAAAACATCAAAAACTCATCAATAGTTCGAATGCTTTTTCCTTTTAGCTCTTGCTTATAAATATCATCTAAAAGATTAGTATATTTTTCTATCCTTGCTTTATTAAAACTCATCACTCCCGCTTTTTTAGCGCATTCTTCAAATACCTCACTATAATTTTCAGGAGTTGGATGCAACTTACGCTCTTTTAATTTTATCAATGTTTCTTTTGCAATCTCATTGATATGACTTGCCATTTATTTATAACCCCTAATAGCTATGATAGAAACAAATTCATCAAAAGCTTCACTTGATGCATTTTTAATTGCTTCAAATCTAGCTTGATCGCTAATAATAGAATTTGGATTAATATCAAAATTATAACTTCCCTTGGTATTTACAACTTCTTCTTTACCATTTTTATAACGCATAAGAAATTCCAAGTAAAGCTCTGCTTTATAATTAACTACATAACCATTTCTATCATACACCATAGGATGAAATTCTAACTTTTTCATCGTAACTATAATAGAACTATCTGCATTATGCTCATCTGTGACTTTTCTGCCAAGCTTATTAAGCATAGCTTCTCTTAAAATATCTGTTATATAAACACTATTTTCGGGATCTTGTTTACTAATATTGATTTTCAAAAATACATTTTCACCCAAAACCCTACTTGCCATTTGAGATGATGGGATATATCCACAAGATATAATAAAAAAAGCAAAAAAAGATATTAAATATTTTTTCATTTAACCACCAAATTTACCAATTTCTTATCAATATAAATTTCTTTTACAATGGTTTTTCCTTCTAGCCATTTTGCAACATTTTCTTTAGCCAAAGCTAAAATCTCATCTTCTTTAGCCTCTGAATTTATTTCAATCTGTGCTCTTTTTTTGCCATTAACACTAATAGCTATATTAAAACTATCTTTTACAAAAACTTCTTCTTTTATTTTTAATACTTTAAAATTTTCACATTTAAACAAATGCTCGCTAAGCTCAAAACAAACATGAGGGATAATAGGCTCTAAAATATTTAAAATAATATAAAAAGCTTCTTTTAAAACTTCTTTATGATTTATAGCATTTAAGGCATTTAAAGCTTCCATACATGCAGCTATTAAGGTATTAAAGGCAAAACTTTCTTCATAAACTTCAAAAGATTTTTTCAAAGCTTCATATACTTTTAATCTAGCATATTTTTCTTCTTTATTTAAACTTTGATGATCAATTTCTTGTAATTTTCCACATTCTAAACTCATAGCCTTTTCATAAAGTCTATTGATAAATTTAAACGCACCCTCTAGCGCACTATCGTTCCATTCAAGTTCTTTAGCAGGTGGTGCAGCAAACAATATAAACAATCTTGCACTATCTGCTCCATATTTTTCTATAATATAATCAGGATCTACTACATTACCCTTAGATTTACTCATCTTAGCACCATCTTTAGTGACCATTCCTTGGGTTAAAAGTCTATTAAAAGGCTCATCATCTTTTAAATAACCCAAATCTCTAAGTGCTTTTTGGAAAAATCTAGCATAGAGTAAATGCAATATCGCATGTTCAATCCCGCCAATATATTCATCAACATTCATCCAATAATTAACGCTTTTTTCATCTACTGCTTTTTCTTGCCATGTTTTATCATCACTTGCAAAACGCGCAAAATACCAAGAACTTTCAAAGAAAGTATCTAAAGTATCGCTTTCTTTTTGTGCTTTTTTGCCACATTTTGGACAAATGCACTCTTTCCATATTTCATGCTTATCAAGTGGATTTCCCTCTCCATTTATAATCACATCTTCAGGCAAGGTAATAGGTAAATTTTCTATTTTTTGAGGAACTATGCCACAAGAATTACACTTAATCATTGGTATAGGAGCACCCCAATATCTTTGTCTAGAAACACCCCAATCACGAATTTTAAAATTGGTAACCTTTTTACCAATACCCAAAGATTCAATTTTTAAACTAATTTTTTCTCTAGCATCATTACATTCTAATTGATCAAATTCGCCACTATTGGTTAAAACACCTTCTTTTAAAGTGTAACATTGTGCGTCATTTTCATCTTTATAAATTACTTTTTTTATAGCTAAATTATAAGTTTTTGCAAACTCATAATCTCTTTCATCATGAGCAGGCACACTCATAACAGCCCCACTACCATAATCACTTAAAACAAAATTAGCTACCCATAAAGGAATTTTTTCTTTACTTAGTGGATGGATTATATGAAGATTTAAAAAATATCCTTCTTTTGGTGCAGCTTGTCTTTGGCGGGGTGTTTGATTTTGTATATTTTGAATTTTTATAATAGTATCTTGATCTAGTAATTTTTTATCAATTAATTCGTTTACTATTTCATGATCAGGTGCTAAAGCAATATAAGACACTCCATAAATAGTCTCAGCTCTTGTTGTAAAAACATTGATCTTTTTTGCGCTGATTTTATCATTTTCTTCTATATCAAAATCAAAGCTAAGCCCTGTGCTTTTACCTATCCAATTTTCTTGCATAGTCAAAACCTGACTTGGCCATTTTCCTTCTAATTTTTTAAGATCTTGCAATAATTCATCTGCATAAGCGGTAATTTTTACATAATATCCTGGCATTTTTTTTCTAATGACTTCATGTCCACAACGCCAACATTTGCCATCTTCAACTTGCTCATTTGCTAAGACTGTTTTATCATTCTCACACCAATTAACTTCAGCTTCTTTAGTATAAACAAGTCCTTTTTCATACATTTTGATAAAAAATTCTTGCTCAAATTTAGTATATAAAGGATCAGAAGTAGCAAACATTCTTTTTTTAGAAAAGGAAAAGCCCAAAGAAGCAAGTTCATTTTGCATATAATCAATATTTTCATAAGTCCATTTCTTAGGATGAATACCGTGTTTTATCGCAGCATTTTCAGCAGGCATACCAAAACTATCAAAACCTATAGGATGTAAGACATTAAAACCTTTTTTTCTATAATATCTAGCCATAGCATCACCTATGCTATAGTTTCTCACATGTCCCATATGAATTCTACCACTTGGATATGGAAACATAGATAAAATGTATTTTTTTGGTAAAGAAAAATCATCTTTTGGCTCAAAATATTCTTTTTCTTGCCAAATTTTTTGCCATTTTTTTTCTATTTTACCTGCCTCATATGCCATTTTAACTCCTAATTTTCTTCTTGACTTTTTACTGAATCAACTATAACTAAAATCATTGAAAAGATATTAGCTATCAAAGCACCAATTGCTAAAGTATAAACCATAATATTAGCTTCTGGATTAATTTGTATTAAAGCAAAAGCTGGAATTAAATGCAAATCAGCCACTAAAGAACTAGCAAATAATTCAGCTGCTAAGAAATTTCTAACTCCGATTTTCAATAAAGTAGAAATTAAATTCACACAAGCTGCAATAAATAATGCAACTTCATTTTGATCATATAAAAATCCTGCGGTTGTAGTTAAGCTCATTAGAGCAAAAAAGATATAAATAACCTTACCCCAATTCATTTTTACACCGTTCCTTTTTCATACATCGCTCTTAATTTCTCTTTTTCTTGTTTTTTCTTTACTTTTTCTAATTCTTTTTGACGATACTGCGTAACACTAAATTTAAACCATAAAAGTGCTGGACTTGCTACAAATATAGAACTTGCAGTACCTGCCACAATACCCACTATCATAGTTAGAGCAAAACCTTCTATCATAGATCCACCAAAGAAATAAAGCACTACAACAGTGATTAAAGTTAAACCTGTTGTTAAAGTAGTTCTTGATAAAGTTGCAGAAACTGATTCATTAATAATTAAATCAAGTTTTGAATTTTTACTTGTTTTAACACCTTCTCTAATCCTATCAAAAATAATAATCGTATCATTTAAAGAATATCCAAGCACAGTTAAAACAGCCGCCAAAATATCTAAATTTACATCTATTTCAAATAATGCAATAGCGCCTAAAGTAATGACTATATCATGAATTTCACACACAATAGAAGCCATAGCAAAACGCCATTCAAATCTCACTGCCAAATAAATCAAAATAGCAATCAAAGAAATTCCAACCGCCATAAGACCTTTATTACGCAGTTCATCTCCTACTTTTGGACCTACTACATCCACGCGGCGCACTTCAAATTTACCTGTATCTTTTAACAAATTTGCAATACTTACTCCAATATCACTTCCCAAGCTATCGCTACTTCCTGAAAAACGAATAATAACTTCATTAGCACTACCAAATTCGGTAACACTAGCTCCTTTTAAATTTTCATTTATAGATAAAGCTTTACGAATTTCAGCCAAGGGTGCTTTTTGCTCATATTGAAGCTGTACCAAAGTTCCACCGGTAAAATCAATACCAAAATTCAAACCCTTAGTAAAAAGGATAAAAATAGAACCAAAAAATAAAATAAAAGACAAAGAGATGGCTGCAAATCTCATTCTCATAAAATCATAAATATGTTTTTGACTAAAAAATTGCATTAAGGTCTCCTATATCCAAACCATAATCTTGTGTTATTGCTTTTTTCCATACGGTTCATAAACATTTCAAACATACCATGAGTTCCAACAATAGAAGTAATCATTGAAACTAAGATTCCAATGCTTAAAGTCACCGCAAAACCTTTTACCGCACCTGTTCCATAAGCATAAAGTACCACTGAAGTAATAAGCGAAGTAATGTTAGAATCTAAAATCGCGCTCATTGCATGCTTATAACCATTTTCAACACTTTGCCTTATGCTAGCACCTTCTCGCAATAACTCCCTAATTCTTTCATTAATAATAACATTAGAATCTACTGCCATACCCACAGTCAGTACAAGTCCTGCCATACCAGGTAAAGTTAAGGTTGCACCAAACATAGCCATTACAGCAATAATCACTAAAATATTTGCCACTAAAGCAATATTAGCAAAAATTCCTGCTATACCATAATACATCACCATAAATGCAATAACTAATATAGAAGCACCTGCTAGGGCTATCATACTCATTTTAATACTATCAGCACCCAAAGATGGTCCAACACTTCTTTTTTCAAGCATTTTAACCGGTGCTAAAAGCGCTCCACTTCTTAAAGCAATGGCCACATCATGAGCTTCTTCTACAGTAAAGCTACCACTAATTTGGCCACTACCTCCACCTATTCTTTCATTAATTCTTGGAGCTGAATATACTTTATTATCTAAAACTATAGCTAAGCGTTTACCTACATTATTTCCTGTATAGTCTCCAAATTTTTTAGCACCTTCTGAATTTAAGGTAAAATTAATAACAGGAAGATTATTACTTTGTGCAAAACCTACTTTTGCATCTGTTAGCATAGAACCATCAAGAATAGGTATAGATTTTACTAGATATTTAATTTGAGGATTTTTTGCATCTTCAAAAATTAAATCTCCATATTCAGCAGCCTGAGCTGGAGTAAGATTATTTACCTGATCCATTCTAACATCATCTACTTCCATTAATTGCAAATGTGCAGCTTTTGCAATAAGTTCTCTAGCTCTAGCCTCATCTGCAGCAGTTTTAATACCTGGAAGTTCGACTAAAATTTTATCCTCACCTGATCTTGCTACATTTGGCTCTGCAAGACCAAATTGATCAAGTCTATTTCTAATTGTTTCTACAGCTTGCAAAATAGCTTGCTCATGAGTTAATTTAATTTCTTCTTGGGTTAAAGAAAGTGTGTAGTGTAAATTTTCGTGTGTAATAGCCAAGCCTTTAATGTCTTTTAACAACAAATCAACCTTAGCTACATCATTTTCATCCAATAAACTAAATTCAATACTAGTATCATTTACTTTGATTTTATCAACAATAATATCTTCTTTATTGATAGAATAACTAAGAGAAGAGGCTATGGATTTAACCTTTGACTTAACTGCCTCTTCCACTTCTACACCTAATAACATATGCAAACCACCTTGCAAATCAAGTCCTAGGTTAATCTTAGCACCACTTTGGGTTTGCATAAAAGAAGGTATAGAAAAAACAAGCCCTATAAGAAAAACTACAAAGAAAATAATACTTCTATAAGTAATTTTTCCACTACGCATCAATTTTCTTTGCTATAAAATCTCTAGAAATTTTTACAACTACATTTTCATCATTAAGCTTAACTTTGATAAAATCCTCTTCTGGTTTTACCACCTCGCAAATTATCCCACCATTTGTGATGATTTTATCTCCTTTTTCTAAAGATGAAACCATCAATTTATGGTCTTTTGCTTGTTTTTGTTGTGGTCTAATAACCAAAAAATAAAAAATCGCAAAAAGCACAATGAGAGGCAACAATGAAGTCCAAATATTTCCGTTTTCTGCCATTTCTTCCCCTTTTTTTAAAGTTCATAAATTCTAATTCTACCACTTTTAAAATAATAAAAGCCTTTTTTTCTGCACTTTTATTGTCAAATTTTATTTATTTTTCTTTTTTTGAAAATTTACTTTTCGAATTTATCTCACCATTTTTAAGCATATATGGTTTAATTTTATTACTAAGAAACAAAAGTAAAGCAGGATATTTTTACACCGGTTTTTTTATAGGAATTTTATGGTTTTGGTGGATAGGTTTATCATCAATTTATTTTAATTTAGCTTATTTAATTCCTTTAGAAATTATCTTAATTGGATTAATTTATGGGTTTTTGTTTTTTATATGTTTTTTTCTTAAATATGATTTTTTAAGGCTTTGTGGAATTTTTTTACTTTGTTTTATTCATCCTTTTGGCTTTGATTGGCTAAATTGGGGTGTTTTAAGTGTATATGGAATCTTTGATGCAAGTTACCAAGGTATTATAGCTATGTTTTTGATTGCTTATTTTTATTATGAAAAATATATTTCAAGATATTATAAAATAGCAATTATTCTAATCCTTATTCTAATCGGAGCTCAATATAATCAAAAACAATCACAAACACTAAAATTAGACTATAAATTAATCCAAACTAATATCTCCCAAGATCAAAAATTCATACAAGAAAATTTACAAACTCATTCTAAAGATATATTTTATCAAATCAACAAGGCCATAAAAGAAGGTAAAGAAGCAATTATTTTTCCTGAAACTGCTTTTGCTTTTGCATTAAATAAAGCACCAAGTTATTTACAAGCCTTAAAAGATTTATCAAAACAAATCATCATCATCACAGGTGCTATAAGCACTACACCTAATCATCTATACAATAGTACTTATGTATTTGACAATGGCAACATACAAGTTTTTAACAAACATTATCTTGTACCTTTTGGAGAAGAAATTCCTATATTTAAAAACTTTTTTAAAAAATATCTTTTAAATATTGATGAATTTTCAAAAGGAAAAGAATTAAATCAATACACTCTAAATAATCAGCTCATCACTAATGCTATCTGCTTTGAAGCTACAAAAGAAAAACTTTACAAACACTCAAAAATCATCATCGCTATTTCAAACAATGCTTGGTTTAATTTTTCAAGTGAGTATAAATTACAAAATTTTCTAATGCGTTTTTATGCAAATAATTATAATGTAAGTATATATCATGCAGTTAATGGAAAAGAAAATGCAGTAATTAAGCCAAAAGAAGTATTGATTTTAAAGATAAAAGAAAAACTTTTAAAGCAAAATGAAGCTTAAAAGCTTCATTTTATAATGCCTTAAATTCATCAAGTGCGTCTAATTTTTCCCAAGGATAATCAGCTTGACCCACTTGACCACGAGCAGCTACATCAGCATACATGAAAGTATCTTTACTTGGTTTATCAAGATTGAATTTATTTTTAATCCAATTTGGAGTTAATGGGAAAGTTTTCATCACAAAATCACTTAAAATATCATCATCTAATCTTGTATTTGTTCCCATGCAATCCACACTTACAGAAGTTGGTTTAGCCACACCTATAGCATAAGAAAGTTGTACTATACATTTTTTAGCAAGCCCTGCTGCTACAATATTTTTAGCAAGCCATCTTGCAGCATAAAGTCCGCTTCTATCAACCTTAGTATAGTCTTTAGAAGATTGTGCACCACCTCCTATTGGAGCATAGCCACCAAAGCTATCTACTATAAGCTTTCTTCCTGTTAAACCACTATCATGTAATGAGCTGTGATTTACATATTTTCCCGTTGGGTTGATTAAAATTCTTGTTTTTTCTGGACAAAAAAGCTCTTTTGGTAAATTCGAATCCAAAATCAAATCCATCACCAAAGCTCTTAAATCTTCTATTTTCATACTTTCAACACAAGGAGCTGAAACTACAATAGTATGGATACTTTGAGGTTTGCAATTTTCAAAATTTTCTTTATTTGCATAATCAATTGTAACTTGAGTTTTAATATCTACTCCAAGTTTATCAGGATTGTTTTTTGCAAACTCATATACTTTATCACAAAGCATTCTAGCATAAGAAATAGCTGCTGGCATATATTCTTTTGCTTCATTGCTTGCAAAACCAAACATTATACCTTGATCACCTGCTCCAATCTCTCCATCTTCTTGATCAACACCTTGATTGATGTCAGGACTTTGCTCATTTAAAAATACCATTACATCTAAATCATCAGGGTGTAAACATTGTTTTTTGCTAAAATGCGGATTTCCATTGTAACCAATATCTGCTAGAGCTTTTTTTACAATATTTTCACAATCTTGTTTTTCTAATTTATATTTTGATTTAATCTCACCACCAATTACTACTTTATTTCCTGCTACAAAAACCTCACTAGCAACCCTTGAGTCTTTATCATGAGTTAAAAAAGCATCAACTATAGAATCAGCTATAATATCAGCACATTTATCAGGATGTCCTGCGCTAACAACTTCAGAAGTAAATAAATACATATTTTATATTCCTTGCATCATCTTTTTCGTTAAATTAAAAATTTTCTAAAATATAATAACATAAGCTAACTTAAAAATCAAAAAGCTTATTTAAGCTTTACTTTGCTAGAATAAATTTAAATTTATCACTACAAAAAAAGGTAAGAAATGAGTTTATTTTCTTATGCAATCAAACGCTATAAAGATGGAAATCTTATTTTACAAATTTGCATAGGTATTGTTTTAGGAATTTTAGTAGGTATTTTTTCTAAAGATTTAGCTATTTTTGCAAATATTTTTGGTGCTTTATTTACAGGTGCGTTAAAAGCTATAGCGCCAATTTTAGTTTTTATTTTAATTTTAACAACCATTTGCACAAAAGAATTTAATCATGGAAGTGAGAAAATAAAACACATTATTTTCTTGTATATTTTTGGAACCTTTTTAGCTTCTTTAAGCGCAGTTAGTATAAGTTTTATCTTTCCTGTAGAATTAGTATTAACCGATATTGAAAAAGCTTCCACTACAAGCCCTGCGCATATAGGCGAAGTATTTAAAACCTTACTTTTTCAAGTAGTAGACAATCCGATCCATGCCTTATCTTCAGGAAATTATTTAAGCATATTAGCTTGGGCTATTGGTGGAGGTTTTGCTCTAAGACATTGTTCTAATGATGCAAAACAACTTTTTACTGATATAAACGAGGGTGTATTAAAAATCGTTAAATTTATAGTCAAGCTTGCTCCTTTTGGAATTTTTGGACTTGTGGCTAATTCAGTTGCTCAAACAGGAGCAGCAGGACTTTTTAGTTATATTAAATTATTAATAATTTTAGTTTTGACTATGTTTTTTGTAGCTTTTGTGATTAATGCTTTAATTGTCTTTGCTTATACAAAGAAAAATCCTTATCCTTTGATTTTTATTTGTTTAAAACATAGTGCTGTTTTTGCATTTTTTACAAGAAGTTCTGCAGCAAATATTCCTGTAAATATGGCACTTTGCTCCAAATTAAATATCAATAATAACCTATATAGCATTTCTATTCCACTAGGTGCTACGATTAATATGGCAGGAGCAGCTGTAACTATTGCTATATTAAGTCTTGCAGCAGCTCACACAGTAGGTATTGAAATAAATTTTTTACAAGCTATACTTTTGAGTGTTTTAGCTGCATTTGCAGCTTGTGGAGCTAGCGGGGTTGCTGGGGGTTCACTCTTACTTATACCACTTGCTTGCTCTTTGTTTAATATTGATTATGACATAGCTATGCAAGTAGTTGCGGTTGGTTTTATCATAGGGGTTATCCAAGATAGTGTTGAAACTGCATTAAATAGCTCAACAGATGTTTTATTTAGTGCTATTTGTTCAGATAATGAGCTTAATTTAAAAATTTAAGGAGGACTTATGAGGCATTTAATTACTACAAAAGATTTTAACAATGATGAAATCTTGGCTTTATTTAAAGAAGCAAAAGAATTTTTGGATGAAAAACCGCGTACATTTTTAGAAGGAAAAAGTGTTACAACAATTTTCTTTGAAAATTCAACACGCACTCAATCAAGCTTTGAAACAGCCGCAAGAAGACTAGGTGCTAAAGTTTTAAAATTAGATGTTTCAAGAAGTAGTTCAAGCAAAGGTGAAACACTTTTTGATACTGCTGCGAATTTAGATGCAATGGCACCAAGTGCTATTGTAGTTAGACACAAAAACTCAGGTGTACCTCATACTTTAGCAAATTATACTCATTGTCCTATAGTTAATGGAGGTGATGGTAAACACGCTCATCCTACCCAAGCTTTACTTGATCTTTTTACCATAATGGAGCATTTTGATTATAATGTCAAAGGTAAAAAAATAGCCATAGTAGGAGATATTAAAAACTCACGCGTTGCTGCTTCAAATTTAGAATTATTACCTCGTTTTGGTATAGACATTACCCTAGTAGCCCCACCTCATTTTATGCCAAATTATCCTATTAAAAAAACAAATAAACTAAAAGAAGTTATTGATGATGTAGATATTATCATGAGCCTTAGAACACAAACTGAAAGACACAATATTCCAACCTATGCATCGCTTAAAGATTATGCAAATGATTTTTGTATTAGCAAAGATTTAATAAAAGATAAAAATCTCATTATCTTACATCCTGGTCCTGTACATAGAAATATCGATATTAGCGATGAAGTAATGGCTGATAAAAGATGTAAGGTTTTAACTCAAGTTAAAAATGGTGTTGCCATTAGAATGGCTGTATTAAAAAAACTCATTTTAGAAAGCTAAAATCATGCAAAATTGGAACTTAAGTACATTATTTAAAGATGAGCAAGAATTAAATCTTTTTTTACAAAAAACCCAAGATGAAGCTTGTGAATTTAAAAAACAATATGAAAATAATCTTCATAGTTTAAGCAATGAACAATTTTTACAAGCTTTAAAAAACTATGAAGAATTAATCTTAAAACTTTCTCACATACTAACCTATGTGTATTTAAATTTTGCTCAAGATACTACCAAAGGTGCTTTTTATGCAAAATATGAAAATTTAAGTAAAAAAATAGAAGAAAATCTTTTATTTTTTGAACTTGAATTTTGTGAGTTAAAAGAAGAAAAAAGTAAAACTTTCATCACATTTTGCAAAGATTATGAGTTTTATTTAAATAATCTTATCAAAAACAAAAAACACAATCTTTCTAAAAAAGAAGAAAGAGTTATCCTAGCTCTATCAAGTACAGGTTCAAATGCATTTGCAAGATTATTTGATGAAACCTTTAGTGCTTTAAAATTTAATTTTGAAGGACAAAAATTAAGCGAGGAAGAAATTCTAAGCAAGCTTTATGATAAAGATAGAAGCATTAGAAAAAAAGCTTCAAAATGCTTTAGTAAAACCTTAAAAAAACAAAACAAGCTTTTAGTATATATTTTTAATATGATTAAAAGTGAACTTGCTAGCATTTGTGAGTTAAGATCTTATGAAAGTCCTGAAACTCCAAGACACATAAGAAATCAAATTTCTAAAAAAAGTGTTGATGCACTTATTAGCGCTAGCGAGAATAGCTTTGATATTGTTTCTAAATTTTATAATACAAAGAAAAAAATTCTAGGGTATAAAAAGCTAAAAGATTATGATCGTTATGCACCTATTGGAAAAGAAATGCAAGTTGATTTTGATCAAGGAAAGGATATCGTTTTAAAAGCCTTTGAAAAATTTTCTAAAGATTTTTATATGATAGCAAAAGAAGCTTTTGAGAATAATTGGATTGATATCTATCCTAAAGAATTTAAACAAAGTGGTGCTTTTTCTCACTCAAGCACGCCGCTAAGCCATCCTTTCATACTTTTAAACTATACTAACCAAAGACGCGATCTTTTCACCCTAGCACATGAGCTAGGCCACACTATACATCAAAAACTTTCTTATAAAGTAAGTTTTTTAAATCAAGATACACCTCTAACTACAGCAGAAACTGCTTCAGTGTTTGCGGAAATGTTGATTTTTGACTATATTAAAGAAAATTTAGACAAAGAAGAGCTTTTATCTTTATATGCAGCAAAAATTGAAGATATTTTTGCTACTCTTTATAGACAAATTAATTTTACTACTTTTGAACGCAGATTTCATGCTAAAAAAGAAGAGCTAAGCGCTCAAGAACTAAGTGAAATTTGGCTTGAAGAATCAAGAAAAATGTTTCAAGATAGCGTAATTTTAACCAAAAATTATGGCCTTTGGTATTCTTATATACCACATTTTATACACTCTCCATTTTACTGCTATGCTTATGCTTATGCACAACTTTTAGTTTTAGCACTCTATGGTCTATATAAAAGTGGCAAATGCTCTAATTTTACTTCAATTTATATTGAGTTTTTAAGTAGTGGGGGAAGCAAAAGCCCAAAAGAACTTGTAGCTATGTTTGGCTTTGATATAGAAAGTGATGAATTTTGGAATATAGGCTTAGAGCAAGTTAGGATACTAGTAGATGAATTTTTAAGGCTAAGCAATGATTGATAAAATTTTAAATAATAGAAATTTTATAAGTTTAATGCAAAAAAGCATTTATGAATGCTTGCAAATTTTAATTCAAGAAGATATTGAGTTTAATATCATTGTAAATACTAAATTTGTTACACTAGAACCTCCTTTGCCACCAGAATTAGATGTAGTGAGCAAAAATCCTTATTGTCTTTTTGCACTTGGTGGTTATACTTTTAAATCCATAGTTTTAACAAATGAGCATATAGAATTTCATGCAGGTTTTGGACCTGATGATTTTGCAACCTTTGTGAAAGTAGATTTGGGAGCAATTACTCAAATTCAAGTTGAAGATAATATCATTTTTGTTAATTTTTCAAACTATTTCAAAAAGCAAAATGATCAAAAATTAAAAGAAAAATCTATGAATGCTTTTTTAAATAATCCTAACAATAAAGATTTATTTAAAAAATGAGTTTTTTTGAAGGTTTAAATGATAGCCAAAAAGAAGCTATCATGCATATTGATGGAGCTATGCTAATACTAGCAGGTGCAGGTAGTGGAAAGACTAAAACCATTACCACTAGACTTGCTTATTTGATTGATCATGTAGGTATTCCTGCGCAAAATACCCTCACACTAACCTTTACAAATAAAGCTGCTAATGTAATGAAAACAAGAGCCTTAGCACTTTTACAAGATCAAAATTTACATAATCCCCTTTTATGTACTTTTCATAAATTTGGTTTGTTATTTTTAAGACTTTATAGCGAAAGAATTAATAGAGCAAATAATTTTGTCATTATTGATACAGATGATAAAAAGAAAATACTAAAAGATTTAGCTAGCGAAAATTTGCAAAGCTCTTTAGCAAGCATAGGTGCTTATATTTCAAATTTTAAAAATCAAAGCAAAAGCGCTCAAGAAATACGCAAAGAATTAGAATTTTTAAAAGATGAAAAAAACAAAAATTACGAAGAAATCATTCATTTATATGAGCAATATGAGCATTTTTTAATCCAAAATAATTTCATGGATTTTGATGATTTACTCATGCTAACTAATAAAATTTTAGAAGATGAACAATTTGCACAAGAACAAAGTCAAAAATATACTTATATAACAGTAGATGAGTATCAAGATACCAATGTCTTGCAATATCAAATTCTAAAAAAACTTTGCGTGTCTCATGAAAACATTTGCGTGGTGGGTGATGATGATCAAAGTATTTATGGTTGGCGTGGAGCTAAAATAGAAAATATCTTAAATTTCAAAGAACAATTTAACAATGTAAAATTAGTAAAACTAGAGCAAAATTATCGCTCAACTAGCGCTATTTTGCAAGCTGCAAATGAGCTTATAGAGCATAATAGAAAAAGATTAGGAAAAACTTTGATTTGTACCAAAGATGAGGGCGAAGAAATTACAATTTTACAAAATGATGATGAAAAAATTGAAAGTTTTAAGGTCGCAAGAGAAGTTTCAAAACTTTTAAACTCGGGGATTAATCCTAGTGAAATAGCCATACTTTATAGAGTAAATGCCCTATCTCGTGCTCTTGAAGAAGCTTTTAGCAAAGAAAAAATTCCTTTTAAGTTGCTAAGTGGAATTCGTTTTTATGAAAGAGCTGAAATTAAAGATATTATTTCTTATTTAAGATTGCTTTCAAATTTAAATGATGATTATTCTTTTAAACGCATTATCAACCGCCCTAAAAGAAACTTTGGTAATGCAAGTTTAGAAAAGCTAGAAAATTATGCTAAAGAAAATCATTTGTCTTTATTTGAAAGTCTATGTGCTTTGCAAGGAAGTGGTTTTTTTAGTAAAAAAACAGACAAAGAGTTAGAAAAATTCATACTAAGCATACACAAAATCAAAGAAAAAGATGATTTGCTTGCAATGATTTTAGCCTTAGAAGAAGAATTTAAAATCAAAGAATTTTACAAAGATAATCCAGAGGGTGAAGATAAACTTTTAAATATAGATGAACTTTATGCTAATTTAAAAGATAAAATTACTCATGGAAATTATAATGGCTTAGATGATATTTTAAATGAAATTTCTTTACTTAATGAGCAAGATGGACTTGATAAAGAAAGTATTTGTATTATGAGTATTCATGCAAGCAAAGGACTTGAGTTTGATTATGTTTTTATCATAGGTTTAGAAGAAGGATTTTTCCCACTCACTAGCGAATCAAGCAATATAGAAGAAGAAAGAAGACTTGCCTATGTAGCAATCACTAGAGCCAAGAAAAAACTTTATTTAAGTTATGCTAATTCTAGATTTTATAAAGGAAGTCGCACAAGATTAGAAAAAAGTAGATTTTTTGGCGAGAGTAATGTAATCAAAAAAGAATTAACACTAGATCATCAAAAAAATTGCTACAAAAAAGGCGATTTAATCAAACATAAAATTTTTGGCATAGGCAGAGTCACTGGGGTAAGTAAAATAGGTGCTGAAGAAAAACTCACGATTAATTTTGGAGGCATAGAAAGAATGATAATGTCAAGTTTTGTGGAAAAAGTGATATGAATAAACTTTTTGTAGCTTACAAACCAAGTGGTATGAGTTCTAATACTTTTTTAGGCAAACTCAAGAAAAAATATAAAAATAAAAAAGCAGGTTTTTCAGGAACACTTGATCCTTTTGCAAAAGGTGTTTTACTCATAGCCTTTGATCAATACACAAAACTTTTTCGTTTTTTTGATAAAAATCCAAAAGTTTATAAAGCAACACTTTGGCTAGGCGTGCATTCACTAAGCCTTGATAATCAAAATATCAAAGAAATCAATCTTATAAATGCTTTTGATGAGCAAATTTTAGAACAAATTAAAAATGAACTTTTAGGTAAAATCACCTACACCCCACCCGCATTTTGTGCAAAAAAAATAGATGGAGTGCGCTCTTATGAGCTTGCAAAAAGAGGTTTTGAAGTCAATTTAAAATCCTGCGTTATGGAAATTTTTTATACTAAAATTTTACACTATAACCACCCCTTTTTAACCATAGAAATAGCAGTTAGTGAGGGTTCTTATATACGCTCTTATTGTGAATTATTTGCTAGAAAACTTGGTATTAAAGCCACATTAAGCTCATTAGAGCGTTTAAGCGAGGGAAGGTTTTTTTATGAGAATGAAAAAGAGTTAAATCCTTTAGCTTATTTAAATCTTAGAAAAAATACGATAAAATACCCCCAAAAATTACACAATGGACAAAAAATATTTTTGGACGATTTGGAAATTCAAGAAGAAGGTAGCTATATTTTAGAAGAAAAAGATTTTTTTTCTATCATTTCTATCCAAGATAATCAAGTGCAATATTATTTAAATAAGGTATTAAAATGTTAATTTTATCAAGAAAAGAAAATGAAAGTATAAAAATCGGAGATGATATAGAAATCAAAGTAGTTCAAACAGGCAAAGGCTATGCTAAAATAGGCATCGAAGCTCCAAAGTCTTTAATGATACTACGCAAAGAGCTTATCGAGCAAGTAAAAAGTGAAAATTTACATGCAATTAGCGATGAAACGATAAAACTTGACGATCTAAGTAAAAAGCTTAAAAAATGAAAGCTTACGCAAAAGCTAATATTTTTTTAAAAATTATAGGAATTGATTTAAGATCTTATCATTTATTACAATCACGCTTTGTTTTATTAAAAGATATTTTTGATGAGTTAAGCTTTAGTGATGAAAAAACTAAAGAAGGATTTGAAATTATTGGAAATTTTACTCAAGATACCATCATACACAAAGCTTATAAAGAATTAGAAAATTTAGGTTTTTCTAATGAATTAAATGAATTTTTTAAAGACAAAAGTTTAAAGCTTATCAAAAACATTCCCATAGGTGGAGGCCTTGGTGGAAGCAGTACCGATGCGGTTGTATTTTTATTAATGATCAACGAAACTTTAAATTTAAAACTCAATCAACAACAACTTGAACGAATCTGCCAAAAACTTGGCTCTGATTTAATCTTTTTTTTAAGCGGATATGATAGTGCAAATGTTAGCGGGTGTGGCGAGATTGTAGAATATTTTGAAGATGATTTTAGTCAACTTGATTTTACTTTTCCTGCCATTGAATGCTCAAGCGCAAAAGTATATAAAGCTTTTGATGAAAGCTCATATGATTTAACAGCGAATTTAAATTTGTCTAAAACACTTAAAACACTTAAAACAAGTGAAATTTTAGAGTATAAAAATACTGATTTAAACGACTTATTTGCTCCTTGTGTAAAAATTTATCCTAAAATGCAAACTTTTCTTAATGAGGCTTATTTTTTAAGTGGAAGTGGAAGTGGAGTTTTTAAGGCTAAATGATGAAAAAAACTATAGTAAAAAACAAAAAAGCTTTTTTTGATTATGAAATTTTGGAAAAATTTGAAGCAGGTATTGTTTTAAAAGGTTCTGAAGTAGTGGCATTAAGAGCTAGTAGAGCAAATTTGAAAGATTCTTTTGTGCGTATTATCAAAGGTGAAATTTTCTTACTTAATGCTCATATTTCTCATCTTAGCACTACACATTCTTTTTATAAGCATGATGAAAAAGGTGCACGAAAACTTTTAATGCATAAAAAGCAAATCGATAGGCTTTTTGGTAAAATTAGCACCCAAGGCTTTACTATAGTGCCATTAGAGCTTTATTTTAATGAAAAAAATAAAGCAAAAGTCTTAATAGCCTTAGCCAAAGGAAAAAACTTACACGATAAAAGAGAAAGCTTAAAGAAAAAACAAGCAGATCTTGAAGCAAGAGCTGCTATGAAAAATCATTATTAAAAAAGGATTTTGATGAAAAAATTTACTTATTTGTTTTTTACATTTGCTTTTGCATTTTTAATAAGTGCTTGCTCAAGTGAAGAAAAAATCGAAAATGAATTTGCATTTGCTGAGTATAAAATGGGTGATGAAATTCTTTTAAAAAGTGTCAATGGTGGCGAGAAAACCCTAGTAAGAACACAAAATGGTTTTGTAGTAAAAGGTGAAGAGGGTAAAATTTTAATGTTTGATTTTTTTGGAACCTTTTGCACACCTTGTCAAGAAGAAGCCACTCATCTAACAAGTTTGTGGCAAAAAAATGCTGACAATTTTATCATCATAGGACTAAGTCATTTTGAAAATGTTAGCGATCAAGCTGTAAAAGATTTTGCCATTAAATATGGGGCTTATTATTTCTTAAGCAATTCTAAAGAAAATGATAGAATTGTTGCACAAGCATTAAAAGATATCAACTATCAAAGCATGGAACAACTTCCTTTTAAAGTAGTTTTAAAAGATGGAAATTATCAAGATCTAACAGATTTTTGGAATAAAGACTCAAAAAGTTATGTGAAATATTATCTTGGAAAAGTTTCTACTGAGATTATGCAAGAAGATATTACTAGGATATTAAATGAGTCTAAAAAATGAAATTTTAGAACAACAAAAACTAGCAGAACCTAAAATGTTTAAGGTTTTGCTTTTAAATGATGATATTACCACCATGGATTTTGTAATTGAAATTTTAATGAATATTTTTCATCATGATTTTGAAAAAGCAAGTGCAATTATGCTTGAAATCCATCATCAAGGAAGCGGAGTTTGTGGCATATACACAGAAGAAATTGCGCTTAGCAAAAAACAGCAAGTTGACATGGCAGCAAAAAATAATGATTTTCCACTCCAAACAAGGATAGAAGAACAATGAAATATAAAGAATTGATTGACTCATTTATACCAAATGCAAGACATTTAAGCTTTATCAATCATCATGAATTTATCACTTGTGAGCATTTACTTTTTGCTTTAGTTAAGCTTAGCAATGATTTTAAAAATCTACTTGAAGAAATCGGAGATGGTGATTTACAAGGCTTTGAAAATGAATTAAAAAATTATCTAGCTAAAAATAATGAAATTTTAAAAAAAGAAATAGAACCTATTTTTTCTGTGATCTTGGAAAATATATTACACAAGCTAAATGCAAAAAATCAAACAAGTGTGATTGATTTTATCATTGCACTTTGCAAAGAAGAAAAAGCTTATTCTTATAATATCTTAAAAAAACACCTAATAGAAGAAGAAAAAATAAAAGAATTGTTACAAAATGCTGAATTTGAAAATTTAAAAACCCATACCATAGAGCTAGTTGAGCTTGCAAAAAAAGGCAAAATAGATCCTGTTATAGGTAGGAAATTTGAACTTGAAAGAATGATGCAAATTCTAAGCCGTCGTAAGAAAAATAATCCTATTTTAGTTGGTGAACCAGGTGTTGGTAAAAGTGCTATTATAGATGGGCTAGCACTAGCTATAGCTGAAGAAAAAGTGCCAAAACATTTAAAAAACTCAAAAATTTATAGCCTTGATATGACAAGCTTGCTTTCGGGGACAAAATATAGGGGTGATTTTGAAAAAAGGTTAAAAGATATCATTAAAGAATTAGAAAATATCCCTAATGCTATTTTATTTATAGATGAAATTCACACCATAGTAGGAACCGGCGCAAGCAATGAAAGTCATGCAGATATGTCAAATTTATTAAAACCTGCATTAAGTAATGGCAACATCAAATGCATAGGTGCAACTACTTTCATAGAATACAAAAATACCTTTGATAAAAACAAAGCTCTAAGTAGAAGATTTGCAAAAATTGATATAGATGAGCCAAGCGAAGAAGAGTGTTTTTTGATCTTGCAAGGCTTAAAAAGCAAATATGAAAATTTTCACAAAATCAAAATCAGTGATGAAATTTTACAAACAAGTATAAAGCTAGCAAAACAATTTTTACATGATAAATTTTTACCCGATAGTGCGATTGATTTAATCGACGAGCTTGGTGCAAGCTTTGCTTTAGAAGATAAAAAAACCAAAAAAATAGTAAAAATAAAAGATTTAGAAAATACTTTAGCAAGAATGACACATTCTCATAAAATTTATGAAAGCGATCAAGGTAAAATTCTTAAGAACTTAGAGCATGATTTAAAACAAAACATCTTTGGACAAGATGAAGCTATTAAAGCTTTGTGTTCTATTTTAAAACAAAGCTATGCGGGGTTAAAAGGCAAAAATACCCCAAAAGGTGTGTTTTTATTTACCGGATCAAGTGGAGTTGGTAAAACTGAACTTGCTAAAAATTTAGCACAAATTTTAAACCTTAACCTTGAAAGATTTGACATGAGTGAATACTCACAAAAACATGATGTGAGTAAACTCATAGGAACTTCAGCAGGCTATGTGGGCTATGAAGATGGTGGCTTGCTTAGTAATAGTATTAGAAAAAATCCTTTTAGTGTGGTTTTATTTGATGAAATAGAAAAAGCTCATCCTGATTTAACTAATACTTTTTTACAAATTTTTGATAATGCAAGCTTGACAGATAATAGTGGATTAAAAGCTGATTTTAAAAACACCATTATCATTATGACTTCAAATTTAGGTCTCAAAGAAAGTAATGAGCTTGGTTTTTTAAGCAGTGATAAAGAAAAAAGCAATAAAGCCATAAAAGATTTTTTTGCGCCTGAGTTTATCAACCGTATAGATAAAATCATTCATTTTAACGACTTAAGTCAAGAAATTTTAGAACAAATCGTCCAAAAAGAACTAGATTTAATGGCAAAAAATTTAAATAACATCACCATAGAAGCTGATAAAAAAGTAAAAGAATTTCTTGCTAAAAAAACCAATAATAAAGAATTTGGAGTAAGATTGCTAAAACGCATTATTGCTGAAGAATTAGGAGAGAGATTGAGCGATGAGATTTTATTTGGAAAATTAAAAAATGGTGGTAAATTAAAACTCAAACTTTCCAAAAATGAAAAAATCGAATTTGTATTCTAAACTTTTAAAAAGCCCTGATGATGCGCCTGTTTTTATTAGTGAAAAACTAGAGGTAGACTTTATACCTCATGCTTATAGCTTAGGGCTTTTTCCATGGACTAGCAATCCTGTTACTTGGTGGTGTCCTTCTCCTAGAATGGTACTTTTACCTGATGAAGTGCGCATACAAAAAAGCATAAAAAAAGCTTTAAAAACTTATGAAATAAGACTTGATTTTGATTTTAACTCGCTTATAAGTCATTGTGCAAAAAGAAAAAAAACTTGGATAAGTCAAGAATTTATACAAGTTTACACAAAGCTTTTTGAGCAAAATTTAGCTCATAGTGTCGAAGTTTATGAAAATAATGTTTTAATCGGTGGTTTATATGGACTTATAATAGGTAAAATATTTTTTGGCGAAAGCATGATAAGTCTTAAAAAAGATGCCTCAAAAGTAGCCCTAATAAGACTTTGTGAGCTTTTAAAACCATATGATTTTTTAATAGATTGTCAAGTGCCTAATGAGCATTTAAAATTTATGGGTGCTAAAGAAATGACAAAAAAAGATTTTTTAAAAACACTAGAAAAAAAAGTTTCGCTTGAAAGTGGCTTTAAAAATTTCAAAAATTTACTATAAAAAGATATACTTATACATAAACAAAATTGCATAAATATTTTGGAATGATTTTTGCTTTTAGTCTATAAAAGCTTTATTTTAAAGGAAAAATTATGATAAGCCCTTTTAAATCAAAAGAACTTATTGTTGATGCTTTAGCAGGAAGAAATCTAAGAAGTCAAATGATTAATTCTAACCTTGCAAATGTTGATACTCCTTTTTATAAAGCAAGAGATATAGAATTTGAAACTGCTTTAGTTAATAGAGCAAATGAAATTTTTAAAAAGAAAGATACTAAAGAGCTTGAATTAGCAAGCACAAATACGAATCATCAAAAACCTTGGAAATTTCCAGATCCTAATAAATCAACTATTTATTTAAGAGATGGGCATTTGGCAAGAAATGACGCAAATACAGTAGATCTTGATGTAGAAACTACTGAAATGAGCAAAAATACTATGATGATTTCTGCTTTAGATGGTATTTTAAGAAGACAAAGTAATATTTTTTCAACCATCATAGAAACAAGCTCTAAATTAGGCTAGGAGAAAAATAATGGCTTATTTAAGTGATTTTGATATTAGTGGATATGGACTTAGTGCTCAACGCTTTAGAATGAATGTAATTAGCTCAAATATAGCTAATGCTAATACTACTAGAACAGCAGAAGGTGGTCCATATAGAAGAAGAGAAGTGATTTTTAAAGCAACTGACTTTAACGAATTGCTAAACAAGCAAATAGCTAAAGATAATAATTTTTTAGAATATGAAAATCCTTTAAATGATCCTGCTTCACAAAAAGATGCAAAACCTGCTATAATGAGCGTAGTAGTTGATAAAGTTGTAAGAGATGATAAAGATTTTCGTATGAAATTTGACCCATCTCATCCAGATGCAAATGAACAAGGTTATGTTGCTTATCCAAATATAAATCCTGTTATTGAAATGGCCGATTTAATAGAAGCAACAAGAGCTTATCAAGCTAATGTAAGTGCCTTTACTAGCACCAAAACTATAGCACAAAGTGCGATAGATTTACTAAGAGGTTAATAAATGAACACTATTAATGGTATAAATCAATTTAACAATGTTAATAACAAAAACAACAATAACAACACAAACAACATAGGAGATGAGTTTTCGAGTTTATTAAAAAATTCCATCAACGATCTTAATAAAACTCAAGAAACTGCCGAAGCTGCTATGGTAGACATTGCAACAGGCGAAGTCAAAGACTTACATCAAGCTGCAATTGCGATTAGCAAAGCTGAATCAAGTATGAAATTTATGCTTGAAGTTAGAAATAAGGCTATAAACGCATATAAAGAAATTTCAAGAACCCAAATTTAATATATGCTTTCAAACACCATTAGAAATAGGGTTTCAAAAGTAGCTTTTGCTTTTTGCATGGCTCTGTTTTTTATGGCCTTATTTTTACTTTCTACTTTTTTTCTAACCTCAAAACGCCATATACCAAATACTCAAAAAGAACAATATTTTTCCGCTCTTAGAGGTAATATCATCACAAGCGATAATTTTACCGTAACTTCTAGTAGGCAAATTTATAGAGCTGAAATTGATCTAAGGAGCTTAAATCCCGATAAAAAGGATTTGTTTTTAACTCTTTTTCAAATTTATAGTGGCGCAAGTGATGAACAAATGCAAGATATAAAAAAAAGAATGCTTGCAAAGAAAAAAAGAAGTTATAATTTTATTTTACTCCAAGATATTAACTCAAAAGACGCAAGTTATTTAAAAGAACTAGCTAAAAAACTTTATACTCAAGGTTTTTTTAAATCCTTCACAAATAATAATGGCAGAGTGGAGACAAGAGGGCTTGATATTATAGAACACAAAGAAGATCGTGTATATATGCCAAAAGATTCACTTACTCCAATCATAGGCTACACAAGAACCTATATGGATGAGCAAAGTGAAATTTTTAAAAATGTCGGCATAAAAGGTTTGGAAAAATACTATAATGAATGTTTAAATCCTTTGCAAAATGCTAAAATTCAAGGTTTAAGAGATATAGGTGGTAATATCATCTTGAATTTGCATTCTTATGAACAACGCAAAATAGATGGTTGTAATTTATACTTAAATATTTCCTTAAAACTTCAAAAAGGTTTAGAAAAAGCTATCGATAAAAGAAATGAAGATCTAAAAGCCAATGAAATTATAGTTGCCATCATGGAAAGTAAAAGCGGAAAAATTCTAGCACTTGCTAGCTCAAGAAGATATGATCCGCAAAATCGCGGAAAAGATCTATCTGTACTCAATGCAAGTGCCATAGAATATGGCTATGAAGCAGGATCTGTTATAAAACCTTTTATATTTACCACTGCATTAATGCTTGATAAAATCAAAGTTGATGAAATCATTGATACTCAAGGTGGACAATACAAACTTGGTCGTTTTACTATACGCGACGATCACAAAAAAAACAAAATGAGCATGGAAGAAGTTATTACTTACTCTTCAAATGTCGGTATGATTAAAATTGCTCAAAGATTAAGTAATCTTGAAATCATCTCAGGACTTAGAATTTTTCGTTTTGGAGAAAAAAGCGGTATTGATCTTCCTTATGAGCAAAAAGGAGAAATACCAAATCCAAAAAGATTAAGAGAAGTTGAAAAATCTGTATTAAGTTATGGTTATGGCTTGAAAACAACTTTTATACAACTTTTAGCTGCTTATAATGTATTTAACAATGATGGAATTTACATCACCCCACAAATTGCAAATAAAATTTATCAAGATGGGCGTTTAATAAAACTTGATGATGAAGTTAAGAAAGAAAAAATTCTTTCAAGCAAAGCTGCCAAAGAAATGCAGCAAATTTTAATTAATGTTATAGAAAAAGGAACCGGTAAAAAAGCACGAACTCAAGGTATCATTATAGGTGGAAAAACGGGTACAGCTAGGATTGCTGAAAGAAAAGGCTATACTTCAAATCGCTATAATGCCTCGTTTTTTGGCTTTGCAAATGATGAGAAAAATACCTATACCATTGGAGTTTTAGTAAGACATCCTACCAAAGCTTATAGTTATTATGCCGCACAAAGTGCTTTACCTATGTTTAAAGATACAGTAAATCTTTTGATTAAAGAAAGTTATTTAAAACCCATAGAAAGCAAAAACAATGACATTAAAAAATAAAATTACAATAATAATCTTTTTTTATATTGATTTTTTGTTTCGCTTATTTAAAGTATTGGGTTTTATTATTTATAACTTTACTTGTGTTTTTAGTTATATTATATTTACTCAAACTGCAATCAAAAAAGATAATCCACAAACCAAAAACAAAAGAAACTCTTAAATATTTGATACTATCAGATATTCCGCTTAAAAATATAGATACAAGCAATGTTGACAATATTGAAGGAGTGTTTTAGGATATAAGATCCAACAAGCTCTAAATAACTACAACAAAAAGCTTAAAATTCATTGCTGGGATGTTTCAAATGTATTATGGATGGAATATGCATTTTTTTGTGAATCTATTTTCAAAATTCCTTTTTCAAAAACTCCAAAATTTAATCAAGATTTAAACAATTGGAATATTGATAGTGTTATAAACACACAAAGTACGTTTAGTGGATGTATAAATTTCAATCAAAAACTATCAAACTGGAATTTAGAAAATATCCCGAGAAAAAATATATGTTTTTTAATACCGCTATAAAACATTAATATAAAAACTATATTTTTACTTGATTTAAAATAAACTCTATAAACTCATCACTATCATTAGGACATTTAATAAGCTCATAATCGCTTTTTGCTAAGTGCCTATATTCAACTCCAAGCTCAAAAATCGTTTCAGAGCAATCTATACAAAAAGATATAGGATAAATCAAAGCTTTTTGATCTAAACTTTCTAAAATATCACTTGTGTTAGGCTCAAGCCATTTAACTGGACCTAGTTTTGATTGATATGATAAAATGATTTGGTCAAATTTATTTTTAAGTTTTCCTTTTAAAATATCCACATGCTCTTGCACATGTTTTTCATACAAATCACCTTTTTTAATCACTGAAAGCGGTAAAGAATGGGCAGAAAAAATCAAAGTTTTATAATCGTATTCTCTTTTTTTTTCTAAAATATGCTTTATAATCATTTCATTATAAAGTTCATCTTTATAAAAAACATCAATGATTTTTACATTAGCTTGGTTTTGGATATTTCTTAGCTCATTTTCCACTACTTCTAAAGAACTAGTTACAGTGGTTTTAGAATGATGAGGATACAGAGGAAATAAAATAATTTCATCATTTTTTTGAAAATCATATTTTGAAAAAACCTCATTTGCAAAAGGTGGTACATAAAGACTAATAAAATCGAATTTATATTCTCTAGTTTTAGAATTTAATTTATCACATAAACTTTGTGTGATTTGAGTAAGTGGGGATTTTCCACCCATTTTTTCATAGTTTTGTTTCATAGCTTTTAATCTTGATTTTCTTATCATAAAGGCTACAAATTTTCTTAAAAAAACATTTTTTATCCCTAAAATATAAGGATCATTAAACATATTTTTTAAAAAAACTTCACATTCATCAAGTTTATTAACCCCGCCCATATTTAAAAAAAAGACATATTTCACTATCAAACACCTTCTAAAATTTCTTGTACTCTCAAAGCATCTTCAATGCTAGCCAAATTTTCGCAAACCCCATTTTGTAAAAACTCAAAAAAAGCCTCATGCTCAGCATATAAAGGAGAATTTTTATATAAATTTGGAATTTTTTGCATATTAATAAAAAGTTCAAAATTTTTAAGATCAAGTTCATAAGTATGTTTTTTACCTAAAAGTGTGATCTTTCTTATAATGCATTGTCCATTCCAACTATCATGGATATTTGCTAAAATATTTTCCAATTTTAAACCTATCATTACCTCATCTTCAAATTTATCATGATGAAAGCTTTTATAAATATTTGCTTTTAAAATTTGTTCTTGACTTAAAAATCTAACTAAGTCAATATCATGCACACTAAGATCACTTAAAACACCCACATCATTTATTCTTTGTGGATAAGGAGAAATTCTTTGTATGTTAATACTTATAATATCATCTTCTAAAAGTTTTTCTTTTAAAGTTAAAATAGCCGGATTAAATCTCTCACAAAAGCCCACCCCTACTCTGACTTTATTTTCTCTAGCTTTTTGCTCTAAAATTAAAATTTCATCTACATTTAATGCCAAAGGTTTTTCTATCAAAATATTTTTTATTTTAGGAAAAACCTTTAAAGCTATATCTAAATGCGTATGAGTAGGCGTAGCAATGATAACACCATCAAGATTTTGTGCTAAAAAATCATCAAAATTTTTATGAAAAAAGTGTTTAAATTTATCTTTACAAAAAGGATCATAAAGATGAATTTCTTTTACTTTTAAATTACGCTCGAGTTCTCTTAAATGGTTTTTACCCATTTTACCAAGGCCTATAAGCCCTATTTTCATTTAAAAGCCTCAATCACTCTAATTTGGTGTTCTTCTTTTAAAAACGCACTCATAGGTAAGGATAAAATTTCATCACTTAATAGCTCTGTATTTGGCAAATCACCTTTTTTATAAGCAAGATAATCGAAAGCTTCTTGCAAATGAAGCCCCAAAGGATAATGCACCGCAGTAGGTATACCTTGCTCTTGTAATTTTTGCATGAATTTTTCTCTATTCTTTACACGCACGCTATATTGAGCCCAAGCACTCACAAAATCATCTTTTCTTGGCGGCAAAATACAATTTTTTAAATTTTCATCATAAACTTTTGCTATTACTTCTCTTTTTTTAATCTCTTCATCTAAGTATTTTAATTTCACATTTAAAACAGCTGCTTGGATGGTATCAAGCCTTCCATTAATACCGATGTATTTATGCTTATATCTTTGCACTTGTCCATGATTTAAATAAATTTTTATTTTTTGCGCTAATTCATCATCTTGGGTAAAAATCGCCCCGCCATCTCCATAAGCACCTAAAGGCTTAGACGGAAAAAAGCTTGTGCAAGATATATCAGCTATAACACATGATTTTACACCCTTTTGACTAGCTCCAAAACTTTGTGCGCTATCTTCTATCAAAGCGATGTTTTGACTTTTACAAAGTTCTTTTAAAGCAAACATATCAGGCATAAGCCCAAAAATACTCACAGCGATTACAGCTTTAGTTTTAGGCGTGATAGCACTTTGAACTTTTTCTAAACTAAGATTATAATCTTTAAAATCAATATCTACAAAAACGGGCTTAGCGCCGATTAGAGCAACCATTTCAGCTGTAGCTATAAAGGTAAAACTTGGCACTATTACCTCATCATCCCTACCCACACCCAAAGCCATTAAGGCTAAAAATAACGCACTTGTGCCACTTGAACAGCCTATTGCATGTTTGACACCTACATATTTAGCCAAATTATTTTCAAATTCTTCTAATTTTGCACCACCTATAAAAGAGGTGCTTTGTAAAACTTCGCCAATAGCCTCATCGATTTCATTTTTATAAGCATTATATTGAGCATTTAAGTCTATAAAAGGAATTTTCATTATATTAACCTTATAAATTTAAAATCATGATTATAAGATAGTTTTACTTAATTTAAAGTATTTTTGGTATTATTTTAAGCAAAAAACTAGCTAGGAAAATCTATGGATATAAGAAAAGAATATTTAGAATTTTTTAAATCAAAAGGACATGAAATCACTCCTTCAAGCCCTTTGGTGCCTGATGATGCAACTTTACTTTTTACTAATGCAGGTATGGTACCTTTTAAAAGCATATTTACCGGAGAAGTGCCACGCCCTAATCCTCCGCGTAAAACAAGCTGTCAAACTTGTATAAGAGCCGGTGGAAAACATAATGACTTAGACAATGTAGGCTATACGGCAAGACATCATACTTTCTTTGAAATGCTTGGGAATTTTAGTTTTGGAGATTATTTTAAAGAACAAGCCATTGCTTATGCTTGGGAATTTGTAACTGAAGTTTTAAAATTACCTAAAGAAAAATTATATGTAACCGTTCATGAAAGTGATGATGAAGCATATGAGCTTTGGCAAAAGCATATAGAAAAAGAAAGAATTTATAAATTTGGCGATAAAGATAATTTCTGGCAAATGGGCGATACTGGACCATGCGGGCCTTGTAGTGAAATTTTTTATGATCAAGGCGCTGAACATTTTAATTCTAGTGAAGATTATATGGGTGGAGATGGAGATAGGTTCTTAGAAATTTGGAACCTAGTTTTTATGCAGTATGAAAGAAGTGCAGATGGAACGCTTACTCCATTACCAAAACCAAGTATTGATACAGGCATGGGGCTTGAAAGAGTTAGTGCTATAAAAGAAGGAAAATTTAGTAATTTTGATAGTTCTTTGTTTATGCCTATTATTGAGAGTATTGCAAAACTTTGCGGTAAAACTTATACCTATGAAAGCGGAGCTAGTTATAGAGTAATTGCTGATCATATAAGATCAAGTGTATTTTTACTTGCTCAAGGAGTTGGCTTTGATAAAGAAGGCAGGGGTTATGTTTTAAGAAGAATTATGCGTCGTGCCTTAAGACATGGATATTTGTTAGGTCTTAAAAGAGCTTTTATGTATGAGCTTGTAGATGTAGTTTGTGAGTTAATGGGTGGGCATTATACTTACTTAAATGAAAAAAAAGAATTTATTAAAGAACAAATCAAACTAGAAGAAGAAAGATTTTTAAGCACTATTGAAAATGGTATAGAAATTTTTAATGAAGAACTTAAAAAAACTAAAGATATTTTTAGCGGTGAAGTAGCTTTTAAACTTTATGATACTTATGGTTTTCCGCTTGATTTAACCCAAGATATGCTAAGAGAAAAAAATCTTAGTATAGATGAGGCTAAATTCAATGAGCTTATGCAAGAACAAAAAGATAGAGCTAAGGCTTCTTGGAAAGGAAGTGGGGATAAAGCAGTTAGCGGGGACTTTAAAGTTTTATTAGAAAAATTTGGCAAAAATACTTTTAGTGGTTATGAAAATTATGAAGAAAAAACTAAAATCATGGCTATTTTGGATGAAAATTTTAAAATCATAACCGAAACTAAGGCAGGAGATATAGCGTGGTTAATGCTTGAAAAAACTCCATTTTACGCAACAAGTGGAGGGCAAAGTGCTGATATAGGCTTTATCAATGAAAATGAGGTTTTAGATACACAAAAATTCTTTGATATTAATCTTAGTCAAGTGAAATTAAAACAAGATCTTAAAACAAACGATGAAGTGTTAGCTTGCATAGATACTAAAAAAAGAGAACAAATTGCTAGACATCATAGTGCGACACATTTATTACACCATGCTTTAAGAGAAATTCTTGGCTCACACATTAGCCAAGCAGGTTCTTTGGTAGAACATAATAAATTAAGATTTGACTTTACTCATCCAAAAGCTCTAAATAAAGAAGAATTAAAGCAAATAGAAGCTTTGGTAAATACTTACATCATGCAAGCAAATGAAGCTAAAATTGAAATTTTAGCTTTAGATGAAGCTAAAAAAAGTGGTGCAATAGCTTTATTTAGTGAAAAATATCAAGAAAAAGTAAGAGTTTTAACCCTAGGAGCTAGCAAAGAGCTTTGCGGTGGTACTCATGTGAAAAATAGCTCTGAAATAGGAAGTTTTTACATCATCAAAGAAAGTGGTGTTAGTGCTGGGGTTAGAAGGATAGAAGCGGTGGTAAGTAAAGCTGCACTTGATTATGTTAGTGAAAATTTAAAAGAGCTAAACCAAGTTAAAGAAGAGTTAAAAACTCAAGATATTTTAAGCTATGTAGCAAAATTAAAAAATGAAATAGCCAGTTTAAAAAATGAATTAAAAAATTCAAACAAAACAGAATTAAACTCTAAAGAACTAAATGGTATTCAATATTGTGTGCAAAAAATAGATAATGGTGATATAAAAACTATGATAGATGAGTTTAAAAACAAATTTAACAAAGCTGTAATTTTACTTTTACAAGAAAAAGAAGGTAAGATTATCATAGCAGCAGGTGTTAAAGACACTTCGTTAAAAGCTGGTGTTTTGGTAAAAGAAATTGCACAAATGCTTGGTGGAAACGGTGGCGGTAGAGATGATTTTGCAACAGCTGGCGGTAAAGATACAAGTAAAATAGAACAAGCACTTGATCATGCTAAAAAAATCATAGAAGAAAGTCTTGCTTAATGCTTTATTTAGCTTCAAGTTCGCCTTCACGCGTTGCTTTATTAAAAGAAGCAAATATCGCTTTTGAACAAATTATTATAGATTATAATGAGAGTTTGGTAAAAAAAGATAATCCAAGCTCTTATGTGCAAAAAATTGTTTTAGAAAAAGAAAGACAATTTTTTACAAAATATCCTGATTTTAAAAATGTTTTATTTGCTGATAGTATAGTTTGTACTCAAAATATCATTCTTACTAAAGCTAAAAGCGATAATGAAGCTTTTAATATGCTCAATTTACAAAGTGGTAAAAGTATTAGCGTTTTAAGCGCGATGATTTTAGTTTTAGAAGATAAAAAGATTTTCAATCTTAGCAAATGTGATTTGATCTTAGATAAATTTGATTTAAAAGATATGCAAGAATACATTGATTCAAAACTTTATCAAGGTAAAGCCGGAGCTGTGATGTGTGAGGGATTTCATAAAAAATACATTAAAAAAATCATAGGTCATCAAAGTACAGCGCTAGGGCTTAATATAGAACTTTTGAAAGCATTTTTATGATAAAAATTTTAAAAATATTTCTTTCTTTTTGTATAATGTGTGCGGTTGGAGTTTTTATATTTATTGCATATTTATTTTCTGATTCTGATTTAAATCAATACACTTTTAAAGATTATAAACCACCTCTTACAACACAAATTTTTGATAAAAATGGAAAATTAGTTGCAAATGTTTTCGAGCAACACCGCTTTTATGCTCCTTATGAAGAACTTCCACCAAGACTTATAGAAGCTTTGGTAGCCATTGAAGATACTAGCTTTTTTGAACATGGCGGGGTTAATATAGATGCAATTTTTAGAGCAGCTATTAAAATCATAAGAAGCGGTGGAAAAACTATGGAAGGAGCTTCCACTCTTACTCAACAATTCATAAAAAATACAGAATTAACTCCTGAGCGTACTTTGAGCAGAAAGCTAAAAGAAGCTTTGCTTGCATATAAGATAGAAAATACTTTAACTAAAGAGCAAATTTTAGAAAGATATTTAAATTTCATCTTCTTTGGACATGGATATTATGGAGTAAAAACTGCTGCGCTTGGGTATTTTAGAAAAAATTTAGATGAGCTTAGTTTGAAAGAGATTGCTATTTTGGTAGGTATGCCAAAGGCTCCAAGTACTTATGATCCTACTAGACATTTAGATCTTTCTTTAGCTAGAGCAAATAGCGTAGTACAAAGAATGTATAATCTTGGTTGGATTTCTAAAGAAGAGTATGAAAACGCCTTAAAAGAAATTCCAAAAGTATATGATGATACTTTAACACAAAATGCAGCCCCTTATGTTACTCAAGAAGTTTTAAAACAACTAAGCGGGATTAAAGACTTAAAAAGTGGTGGCTACAAAATAGAGCTTGCCATTGATCTTGATGTGCAAAATATTGCAAGAGAAGCTTTAAAATTTGGCTATGATGAAATAGTTAAAAGAGATAAAGATGCAAATTTAAGCACACTCAATGGAGCTATGATAGTAGCAAATCATCAAAATGGAGACATTTTAGCCTTAGTTGGCGGGGTAAATTACACAAAAAGTAATTTCAACCGCGCCACTCAAAGCTTAAGACAACCGGGGAGTTCTTTTAAGCCTTTCTTATATCAAATTGCCATTGACATGGGCTATTCTCCTATGAGTAAGGTTGCTGATATTTCAAGAATTTTTGAAAGTACTAAAAAAGATGAGAAAGATTGGAAACCTAAAAATTATGGTGGAAAATTTCTAGGACTCATAAGTTTAAAAGAAGCGCTAACTGGCTCAAGAAACCTAGCTACCATAAATTTAGCTCTTGCCCTAGGACTTGATGTAATCCACGATAAGCTTCAATTTATGGGCTTTGAAAACATACCAGTTGATTTATCTATAGTTTTGGGTAGCTTTGGAATTTCCATTTATGATTATGCTAAACTTTACACGGTATTTGGAAACTATGGTGTGCAAAAAGACTTATTACTCATTAAAAGAGTAATCGATAAAAATGGTAAAATAGTAGTAGAATTTAATTCCGGAGAAAAAAAAATCAGCGAACCTGAACAAGCCTTTTTAGTCAATGATATGATGCAAAATGTTGTAAAAAAAGGCACTGGGCGTAATGCTAGAGTAGAAGGGATTGAAATAGCTGGAAAAACAGGCACTTCAAATAAAAGCATTGATGCGTGGTTTTGTGGCTTAACTCCTGAAATAGAAGCTATCATTTGGTATGGAAATGATGATAATAAGCCTATGAAACAAATAGAAGGTGGGGCAAGAACTGCTGCGCCGGTTTTTAAAGAATTTTTAACAAAATACTTAGAACTTTATCCTGATAGCGCTAGAAAATTTATCATCCCAAAAGGGGTTTATCAAGGAATTTATGAAAAACAAAGAGAGTACTACACCAATACTTCTCCATTTCCAAAAAACAACCCTGCTCTATCTGAAAATAATGAGGTAATTTTTTAAAAATATTTTTTATAAAATAATAAAAATTATCCTTCTATTTTCCTTTATATGTTTTAATATAACAAAATATATAAAGGATGCTTCATGAATATCACAAACGAACAATTATATAACAAAAGACGCCATTTTTTAAAACTAGGTGCTGGAGCTTTAGTTAGTTCAGCTTTAGTTCAATCTGAATTAATGGCATTAAATTTCTTTCCTGATCCTAACAATGAAAAATTAAATTTAAGTGAAGAAAAAATTGCAACTAATTATGTTAATTTTTATGAATTTTCTACTGATAAAAAAAGAGCTGTTGAGCTTGCAAAAAATTTCAACACAAATGGTTGGAAAATAGAAGTTAGCGGGGAAGTTGAAGAACCTTTGACTTTAACTATGCAAGATTTATTGGCTTTTCCATTAGAAGAGAGAATTTATAGATTTCGCTGCGTTGAAACTTGGTCCATGGTGGTGCCTTGGGTTGGTTTTGAATTGCGTGCTTTAATAGAAAAATGTAAAGTTAAAAGTGAAGCTAAATTTATAAAATTTACCACTCTTTTTGATAAAAATCAATTTGCCGATCAAGCCTCATTTTTTCCAACTCTTGATTATCCTTATGTAGAAGGCTTAAGATTAGATGAGGCTATGCACCCACTAACACTTATGGCTGTGGGCATGTATAAAAAGCCTTTATTAGGACAAAATGGAGCACCTATTCGCCTTGTAGTTCCATGGAAGTATGGCTTTAAAAGTATAAAATCTATTGTAAAAATAGAATTTACCAAAGAACAACCTAAAACCACATGGGAGTTAGCAAACCCTAGAGAATATGGATTTTATGCTAATGTTAATCCAAATGTCTCTCACCCAAGATGGTCTCAAGCAAACGAGCGTCCTTTGGGAGATTTTTTCACTAAGCCTACGCAAATGTTTAATGGCTATGAAAAAGAAGTAGCGCATTTGTATAAAGATATGGATTTAAAGGTTAATTTTTAATGAGCAAAAAAGTTTATAATATCAGTGGATTTTTAGCTTTTGTTTTAAGTATTGTTTTTAGTGTTTATCAAATCATGCAAGAATTTGATATTGTAAAATCTGTATATTTTTATAGTGGTGTATTTGGCTTAATCTTTTTTGGATTAAGCCTATTTTTTTCACTTTTAAAGTATAAACACACAAAAGATTACCCTAAATTTTTAGGTTTTTATGCATTTTTTTGGGTTTTGATTCACTTTTTTAATTACTTTGCTTTTAGTAAAAATTTAGATTTAATGCTTTTTTTCAAAGATACTTTTAGTAAAAATTTAGAATTTAGTGGTTTTATAAGCTTTTTTATACTCACACTTATGTTTATAAGCTCATTTAAGCTTTTTAAAAAATTAAGTAAGATAAGAAAATTTGGCTATTTTTGCTTTTTACTAGTATCTTGGCATTATTTTTTATCTGCAAAAATACCGCAAATTCCACATTTTTTAGCACTGAGCCTAGCTTTATTTTTTTTGTTTTTTAAATTATGGAACAATTACAAAAAAAAGAAGAAGTAAATATTTACAAGCTCAATCATTATAAAAACATTTTATATTTTCCACAAACCCTCAACAGAGAGTTTGTGATTTAATCATCGTTTTTAATACTAATATAAACTAACGCTAAAAGCATATAGGTTACTAATCTAGTAGCATCAGGCAAACCATTCCAAGTTTTGCTCATCCACATGCCAAACCACTCTGCAGCCACCACTTGAAAACCAAAAAACCATAACAAACAACAACAAGTTAAAGCAATGATTCCAAATTTTTTAGCTTCATGGAAAGTTTTTGCATCTAAATTTCTTGCTTTAAACATATCTAAAGCACCTTTTAAAGCAGTCAGCATAATAAAAGCTTCAAAACAAATAATAAAGATATAGGCAATATGATGGATCGTAGAATTTGTAATAGCCCTATAAACAATAGCATTACCTAAATAATCAGGCTTAGTATCCATACTCATAACATGTTTTACAAACTGAAAATTTGAATTATAATCAGTTATATTACCAAAAACAACAATAGCAGCCAAAGAGGCAACGGTAAGCAAGATAATCATTTTAGAATATCTTATTACACTCATCATAGAAAAACTACAATTGCAATTCATTAAATACTCCTTTTTGTTAAAATTATATTAATATAATACAACAAATATTAAATAAAACTGAAATATCTAACGCAATCTTAAAGAATTGACTACAACCGTTACCGAACTAAAACACATTGCTAAAGCTGCCAAATGCGGACTAAGACTTATAAATGGCACAAGACCTGCCGCAATGGGAATACATAAAGCATTGTAGACAAAAGCCCAAAAAAGATTAAGTTTGATGATATTTTTAGTTCTTTGAGAAAGCTCAAAACAATAAGCTACTAAAGATAAATCATCTTTTATCAAAATCAAATCTCCGCTTTTTTTAGCAAGCTCACTTGCTTTAGAAAAACTTATGCTTGCGCTAGCTAAATTTAAAGCAGGAGCATCATTGATACCATCTCCTACAAAAAGAACTTTTTCTTTTTTGATTTTTTCTTTTATGAAATCAAGTTTTTGCTCAGGTTTTAAATCAGAATAATATTCATCAACATTAAGCTCATTTGCTATTTTAGTAACACTTTTTTTATTATCACCACTTAAAATAATACTTTTTATACCTTTTTGTTTTAAATTTGCTATCAAATTTTTAGCTTCGTTTTTAAGTTCATTTTTTAAACAAACCCCGCCAAGACAAATATTATTTTTTGCAAAATACAAACATATAGGTGCTTGATCTTCAAATTCTTGCAAAAATTGCTTGCTTTTTTGTATATCAACACTATTTTCAAGCATTAATTTTTCATTGCCTATTAAATATTTATCATCATTTTCCTCATAAAGCAAACCACTACCCACTAAAACACTTAATTTTCCTTGTAAATTTAAATTTACATTCAATTTTTTAGTAAAAGCCTTTGCGATTGGATGTGAGCTTAAATTTTCAATTTGCGTGAGTTTTTGAAAATTTTCTTGAGTTAGATCATGCTTATAAACACTTAAATCATCTTGACTTAAAGTGCCTGTTTTATCAAAAATAGCAAGTTTTATACTAGCTAAATTCTCTAATACCGCTGGATTTTTTACTAAGATAAAATTTCTTGCACCATTTGCTAAAGCACTAACTATAGCTATAGGGGTTGCTAAGCCCAAAGCGCAAGGACAAGAGATTAAAAGAGTGGCACAAGCATGTAAAAATGCTGCGTTGACTCCTTCTTTAAAATACCAAAAAACAAACACAAAAAGCGATAAAACAATAATACAAGCTACAAAATAAGCTGAAATTTTATTAGCTAAATTTGCTAAAGGTGTTTTGATATTGCCTGCTTTAAAAACAAGATCTTTAATTTGTTCTAATGAGCTTTCAATCGCCTTTTTACTAGCTTTAATCTTTAAGCTTCCATTAATCAACACACTTCCTGCTAGAATTTCATCATTTTGCTTTTTCAAAAGTGGTAAAAATTCTCCTGTTAAAAAACTCACATCAACCTCAGCCTCGCCTGCTATAATCACCCCATCAACAACAACGCTTTCACCCTCTTTCACTAAAATCACATCATTTTCTTTTACAAAAGCACTAGGTATGCTTTTTATACTTGCATCTTCTAAGATTATATTAGCTTTTTTAATATCTATATTTTTTAGTTTGTTTTGATATTCTAAGGATTTAAATTTAGCCTTTTCTTCTAAGTATTTACCTAATAAAACAAAACTTACAATCATCGCTCCGCCACTAAAATACAAATAACCATCTTTACTAAATACCTCAAAATACACAAAAAAAGAATATATAAAAGAAATAAAAGCTCCTAAAGATATCAAGGTATTCATATCTAAATTTTTATGTTTTAATCCTTTAAGAGCGTGGATAAAAAAACCTTTTCCGCAATAAAAAATCGCTATCATAGATAAAAACATTTGAATTAAAGCAGAAACATTTCCTTGAACAAACATTTCAAAATACATCACAATAGAGCTTAAAATTATACTCATAATAAGCTTTGTTTTCATATTTTTAAGCTCTTTGAGTTTAAATTCGTATAAATTTTGTTCTTCGTGCAATATCTCAAAACCCAAAGCTTTGATTTTTTCTTTGATCTTTGCTTCTAAAGATAAATCTTTAAGCAAAAACACTCCACTAGAATTGACATAAGAAACACTTACATCTTCTACCCCATCAATTTTTGCACAAACTTTTTCTATAGCATTAGAGCAATTAACACAAGTCATATTGCCTATTTTTAACTTTAACTCATGCTTCATCTGTCTCAAAACCTAAATCTTGCAATTGTTTTTTAAACTCTTCAACTTGCTCTACTTTTAAATCAATCTCTATGCTTTTATTTTCAACACTTATTTGCATAGCACCAAATTCATCTTCCAATGAAGCTTTGATTAAATTTACACAACTTTGACAATTAATATTTTTAGTTTTTATAATCATTTATTCTCCTTTTTCTCTATATTCATATTTATGAGTGTGAAAAATTTTATTTTTTATAAATTTAAAACCCATTTTTTCATAAAGTATTTTTGCATTTATATTTTCATCTTCTACGATTAATGAAAGCTTTTTGCCATTTTTCAAAGCTTCATTGAAGGCATATTCAATCAATTTCTTAGCAATACCTTTCCCTCTTGCCTTTTCATCCACGCAAATACTATCTAAATAAAACTCATTATCACATTCTTTTAAAACTTTTTCATTAATTCCTAAAAATTCTAAATGCTCATTTAAAGGCTTATCTAGCTCATCTGCCAAAACCCCATCATAAAAACAAATCACACCTAAAATTTCATTATCTTCTTCATAAACATATATATTTCCATAGCTTAAACGATTATTTTCTTGAGTGAAGAAATTTTCTAAAACCTCTATGGCTTTTTGATGATCATTATAGCCACTAAGTTTATATATAAAATGATCCATTGCCAAAGCAAGCAATTGTATACATTTTTTAACATCATCTTTCCTAGCTTTTCTGATCACTCTTTTGCTCCTTTAAAATCAAATTTAGACTTCTTAGTTTATACTTTTAACTTTAAAACAATATAAGAAAGAGAGAATTTATGGGAAGAGCGTTTGAATATCGCAGAGCCTCTAAAGAAGCAAGATGGGATAAAATGAGCAAACTTTTTCCAAAACTTGCAAAGGCTATACAAGTAGCAGCAAAAGAAGGCGGAGCTGATCCTGATATGAACCCAAAGCTTCGTAGTGCCATAGCTACTGCAAAAGCTAATAATATGCCAAAAGACAATATCGATGCAGCTATTAAAAGAGCAAGTGGAAAAGATAGTGCTGATATTAAAAATATCCACTATGAGGGAAAAGCAGCACATGGAGCTTTAATCATTGTTGAGTGTATGAGTGATAATCCTACACGCACAGTGGCTAATGTAAAAGCAATTTTTAGCAAAAATGGTGGAGAAATTTTACAAAATGGCTCTTTAACTTTTATGTTTTCACATAAAGCTGTTTTTCATCTTGAAAAATATGATGGAGATCTAGAAGAACTTGAACTTGAACTCATTGATGCAGGACTTGAAGAACTTGAACAAAATGATGAAGAATTACTAATTATAGGTGATTACACTGCTTTTGGTGAACTTAGTAACGCCATAGAAAAAAAAGGCTTAGTGCTTAAAAAAGCAGGACTTGAATATCTTGCTAATAACCCCGTAAGCTTTAGTGAAGAGCAACTTCTTGATATTGAAAAATTGCTTGATAAATTAGAAGATGATGATGATGTACAAGCAGTTTATACCAACATAGAATAGGAGCAAAAAAATGCTTAAAAAAATCGACATAAAAGATGTAAAAAAATACAATTTTGCTATCATTAGCACCGAAAAAGGCGATATGAAATTAGAATTATTTCCCGATGAAGCACCACAAACTGTGTGTAATTTTGCTAATTTAGCTAATGATGGTTTTTATGATGAGCTTATTTTTCACCGTGTGATTCCAAATTTTGTAATACAAGGTGGTTGTCCTTATGGTATAGGTTCAGGTGGTCCTGGCTATGAGATAGAATGTGAATGTGACGATCAAAAACACAAACATTTAAGAGGTAGTTTATCCATGGCTCATGCTGGTAGAGATACAGGTGGTTCACAATTTTTTATTTGTCACAGCCCACAACCTCATTTAGATGGAGTGCATACTATCTTTGGACAAATCAATCCTGAAGACAAAGAAAGTTTAGAAGTACTAGATAGCATTAGAGCAGGAGATAAAATCAAAACTATCCAAATTTTAGAAAAACTTTAATTTTACATCTCCTTAAAATTGTGCTATGATTTTTTAAGGAGATTAGTTATGCATTTTATTTTTATTTGTATTCATCTTATCTGTGCTATATTTTTTATAGCCTATGTATTTTTTGATGTTTGTGTTTATTGCTTTGCTTATAAACACGAAAGCAAAGAAGATTGCGATAAAATTAAAAAAGCCTATACCAAATCAAGTATTTTTATTTTTGCTAGTATTTTTATCTTACTTTTATTGAGTGGTTTTTATCTTTTAAGTTTTTATGAATTTAATTCTTTTTGGGATTTTTTTGCAAGCAATTTTGGAGTATTTTTATTTATCAAGCTTTTGCTACTAATAACAATGTTAGCTTTAACTTGTTATTCTTTGTTTTTTATAAAAATTTTAAAAAGAAAAGATCCCTTAAAATCTCACTTGATTGCATTGATTTTATGCATTTTAATAGTCATTTGTGCAAAAGCCATGCTATATTTTTAAAACATTAAAACTAAATTTATATCATTAGTTTAAAAAATTAAAGGGTGTTTATGCTTGGTGATATTATAGATTTTTTACTTACTCTTGCAAAAGATTGGGGTTATTGGGGGATTATCTTTCTTATGTTTATAGAAAGCTCCTTTTTTCCTTTTCCTAGTGAAGTAGTCATGATACCTGCTGGATATTTAGCTCATCAAAACGAACTTAACTTTTGGCTATGTCTACTTTGTGGGACTTTTGGAGCTCTTTTGGGTGCTTTATTAAATTATTACTTATGTTATTTTTTAGGGCGTAATGTTGTTTTAAAAATATGTAAATATTTTGGAGTTAATGAAACAAAATTTGCTCAGTTTGAAACCTTTTTCAATAAACATGGTGAAATATCAACATTTAGTGGTAGATTAATCCCTGGATTGCGTCAATACATTTCTTTACCTGCTGGACTTGCAAGAATGAATTTGAAAAAATTTATATTTTATACTAGTTTGGGAGCTGGAATTTGGTGTTTGATTTTACTTATATTAGGTTATATTTTAGGTAAAAATGAAGACTTACTTAAAGAATATCTACATTTTGTTATTATTGCTTGTATTATTTTTATAAGTATGCTTTTAGCAATTTATATTTATATACAAAAAAAGAAAAATCGCACTTAATTTTTTTAACTTCCTTAAATTACCTAGTGCATATATTTTTAATATTTTTACAAAAATATTTTAAATTTATAAGATTTTATATTTTAATTTTGATAAAATCTTTAAAAACTATTTTAAAGAATATTTATGCAAAAACCATCAATTCAAAATTTAACTAATTTTTTAATCGAATATATTAGCGTTTTTCTAAGTGCTGGAACTTACACAGCAAGAGTAGCAAAATGCGTTGGAAGGATAGCTAATGCGTATGGTTATGAAATTAATATGAATTTTTTCTTTCATCATACTACGCTAAATATTTTTGATAAAGATGACAATTCTATACAAAGAACCTACATCATACCTAACAAACACAATCATATTAATTTTAAACTTATTTTAGAACTTAGTGCATTAAGTTGGCAAATTCATGATCATAAATATAACCTAGAAGAAGCCAAAATTTCTCTTTTAAAACTCAAACAAACCAAAAGAAATCCTTTTTTAGCTAATTTATTTTTAGTTTCAGCAGCAAATTCGGCCTTTTGTAAGCTATTTGGGGGAGATTTTTATGGATGTTTATTTGTATTTTTAGCTACTTTGGTGGGTTTTAGTTTGAGAGTTTTACTCACTAGAATAAAAATTGATTTAAGAATTCAATATATTTTTTGCTCTTTTTTATCTTCTTTTATTGTGTTTTTTGGAGTGGATTTAAAGCTTATACAAGAAGCAAATATTGCTTTGGGTTCTAGTATCTTGTATTTAATACCTGGAGTTTATTTTATAAACTCAATTATAGATATTTTAAAAGATCACATACTTATGGGTTTTAGTCGTATTATTAGTGTGGCGATATTGGTATGCTGTATTGCTATTGGAATTTATACCACTCTTAGCATTAGTGACTTTGGAATTTTAAGATGATTGATTATTCTTCTATACTTTGGGATATGTTTTTTGCAGCTTTAACAGGATTTGGTTTTGCTTATGTGTGTAATCCGCCCTTTAAAACACTCATACTCTCAGCCATATTAGCCGCCATAGCACATGGTATGCGTTTTACTCTAATGGGGTATTTTGGCTTTCAAACTTTAGCTATTGCGACCTTTATAGCTTCTTTTAGCATAGGTTGTCTTGGTTTGTTTTTGGCTAAGATTTTTAAAACACCTGCTGAAATTATAGCTTTTCCTGCTCTTATCCCTATGATACCCGGAATTTACGCATACAAAGCTATATTGTATTTGATTTCTTTTATACGCTCAGAGGATATTGGCGAAAAAACTAATTTTTTGATTCATTTTTTTGATTATTTCTTTACAACACTTTCGGTAACATTAGCTCTAGCAGTAGGAGTAAGCATAACCTTGCTTTTATTTTTTGAACAAAGCTTTATGATGACAAGAAGTATTAAAAAAAGCAAAAATCACGATCAAAATTAATCGTGATTCATTTTATTCTTTGCCTCTATTCCCATGAGTGCAAAAGCTGTTTTAATACTCAAGGCACATATGGCAAAAAGTTTTAAAAGCTCATCTTCATTGCTTGAGCCAACAACTTTATTTTCATTATAAAATTTATGAAATAAAGAGGCTAAATTTTTTAAATAATCAGGAATTTTTTGTAAGGCTCTTGATTCGAATGCATCATTAAGTACTGCTTTCAAATTTAAGCTTTCAAACAAAAGATTCATACCATCTTCATTTAAACTCTCAAATTTAGCATATATAACATCATTTACACTCTTACCTGCTTTGGCAAATACTTGATGAATTCTCGCATGAGCATAATTAATATAATACACAGGATTAGAGCTATCTTCTTTTTTAAACTCATCTACATCAAATTCCAAATGCGTATCACATTTTTTACTGATAAAAATATATCTTAGCACATCACTACCAAGTTCTTCTAAAACATCACCCATTAAAATGAAATTTCCTGCTCTTTTACTCATCTTATAAGGCTCGCCATTTTTTAAGAGTGAAACCATTTGCGCTAAGATAATTTCAAGATTTTGACTATCATGACCTAAAAATTCCATAGCAGCTTTCATTCTAGCAATATAGCCGTGATGATCAGCCCCCCATATATTGATACACTTATCATAACCACGACTCATTTTATCTTTATGATAAATTATATCAGCAGCTAGATAAGTTCCTTTTCCATCATCTTTGATAATCACACGATCTTTTTCATCACCTTTAGCACTTGATGCAAGCCATATTTTACCATCTTGCTCATAAGTACCACCATGCTCTTTTAAGGCTTTTAAAGTATTTTCTAATTCACTATAATAGCTTGTTTCGCTCACATAAGTATCAATAAATATCTTAGCATCGGCTAAATTTTGCTTAATAATTTTTAGCATTTTATCCTTAGCCCAAAGCGCTAATTGTGGAATATTTCCTTCTATAAAAAAATCTTTTTCAAATTCAGCAAAAGCCTCTTTTGCCACATCTATGATATATTCACCTTTATAATACTCATCAGGATATTGAACTTGCTCTTTTAGGCAATGTTCTTTTACTGCAAGCAATATAGAAAGACCTAAAAGATAAATTTGATTACCCGCATCATTAACATAATATTCTGTATCAAATTTATATCCTAAATGTCTAGCAACTCTAGTTAAAGTATCACCAAAAATAGCCCCTCTAGCATGGCCTATGTGCAAAGGTCCTGTTGGATTTGCACTAACATATTCAAGTAAAAAACTCTGCTCTTTTTTTTCATCTTTTGCAAAATTTTCACTATCACTCAAAGCTTGCGTAGCCAAAGAATTTAAAAAAGCCTTTGAAAGCTTAAAATTTACATAACCATTTAAAGCCTCTACACTTTCAAAACAATCACAATCTTTTAACTTAGCAACAATATCATTAGCAATTATTATAGGGTTTTGCCTTAATTCTTTAGCTAAAGAAAAAGCCAAAGGTGTAGCAAAATGGGCTAGATTTTTATTCTTAGGATTTTCTAAGATAAAATCTCTTCCTAGTTTCTCTTTAATTTCTTTATAAACTAAAGTTTTCAACATATCGCCTTAAGCTTTTTTTGTTTCTTCATTATTTTCTTTTACCAGCACATCTTTCTCGTTGATTTTTTCAATTTTTTGTGCATCTTCTTGAACGATTTTTTTATCATCATCAGTATTCATTTCATCTTTAAAAGTTTTAATACCTTTTCCTAAACCTTTAGCAAGCTCTGGAATTTTTTTAGCACCAAAAAGTAATACTACAATAAGTAATATGATTAACCATTGGGTTCCACTTGGCATATGCATTTTATTCTCCTTTATTCCATTGAATTTGAATTTGTTTTAAATCATGTTTTGTACTTTTTAATTTTGAAGCTTCAAAAACTGCTTCTAACTCCCTATAACTTTTTTCTAGATCATCATTTATGATTAAAAAATCATATCGATCCAAATAAGCCATTTCATCACTAGCATTTTCTAATCTTTTGCTAATATCTTCTATTTTATCAGTATTTCGCTTAAGCAATCTTTTTTCAAGTTCTTTTTTATCTTTAGTTGTGATAAATACAGAAGTAATATAATTAGGCATTTTTTCTTTAGCTATGCAAAAGCCTTGCACATCTATATCAAAAATGACACTTTTACCCTCTTGCAATGCTTTTTTTACAGGAATTAACGATGTACCATAGTAATTTTTATGCACTAAAGCCCATTCTAAAAAATCACCTTTTTCTATACCTTGTTTAAATTCTTCTTCACTGATAAAAAAATAATCTACTCCATTTTTTTCATTTTCCCTAGGAGCTCTTGTTGTGCTTGAAATAGAAAAATAAATATTATCTTTTTCTTTAAAAAGTTTTTGAAGCAAGGTGCTCTTACCTGCTCCACTTGGCCCTGAAATAATTAAAATTTGACCGCTCAATGTTTATCCTCATCAAAGCTTATATTGATGTTTATATTCATCTTCATACCTTTCAAGGCTGCCTTTAAAGTATCATCAGTAATACTTGAAGTAATGGTTTGAGCTATACTCTTACTAAGCTCATTTACCATTTCATCTTCTTGTAAATTTTCTATTTTTTCTTGAGTGCTTAATCTATTTTCTTCTTTCTTTTCTACAATAGCTGGAGCAAGCTCTTCGCCTAAAGCCAACATAATATCATTTTCATTTAAATTTGCAAACTCATCTTGTGTATCGTCTAAAATTTCGCTCATATTTTCCTCTATATTTTCCTCTATATTTTCCTCTATATTTTCCTCTATATTTTCCTCTATATTTTCCTCTATATTTTCCTCTAAATCTAAAGCTTGCGTATTTTCATTGTTATCTGTTTCTTGAGTGTCAAAATTTTGCATTAACTCACCATCAAGACCATTAAATTCTTCATCAAGCTCATCAATAGCGGCCAATTCTTCTTTTATCTTATCTTGAGTACTTAGCTCTTCTTCTTCTAGTTGAAAATCATCTATACTTTCATTTTCAAATATTTCTTCAACCATAGGCTCATTTTCTTCTAAAGCCATTTTTTCTTCTTTTTCCTCACCAATAAATTGAGCATCTTCAGGTAAATCATCAAAGCTCATTTCTTTTTCACCTATCTCTTCAACCATAGGTAGTGTATCAAAAGAATCAAATTCAACAGGGGTTTCTTCTATATTTTCTTCTATATTTTCTTCTATATTTTCTTCTATATTTTCTTCTATATTTTCTTCTATATTTTCTTCTATATTTTCTTCTATATTTTCTTCTATATTTTCTTCTATATTTTCTTCTATATTTTCTTTATCTAAACTATCTGAAAAAACTAAATCATCTTCTGTTTTCTCTTCATCTATTAACTCACTTGTTGCATCAAACATATCATCATTTTTTAATCCATCACCTAAATTCTCTTCAAAAAAATCTTCTTGTAAATTTAAATCATCTTCACTCAAATTTTCTTCATGTTCAGACAAATCAATACCTTCTAAAAGTTCATTTCCATCCAAAGGCATATCTTTACCAACAACTTCCTCATCATCAAAATTTAGTTCATCTTCGCTCAAAGCATCTTTTTGAATATCATCCAAAATCCCATCTCCACTTAGAAGATTTATAAAATCGGTAGGTAAAAACGGTTTATACAAACACTCTATACCTTCTTTTTGTTCTAGGTTTCTAGGTAACAAATAAATCAATCTATCACATTTACTTTTTAAATCATCTAAATCAGCCTCAATATCATGATCTATAATAATTACATCATAAAATCCCTCAAGCTCCTCAATATCCTTGAGCTCCTCAAAATCATAACCTAATTTTTGAACCCCCAAACTAATTAATTTTGAAACAGCTATATTGGAATTTATTAGCAAAACCCTCATTATCATCTCCCAAGAATAAAAAATACATTATTTTAAAACATTTTTAATTATTTAATGCTTATATATTAAAAAATAACAACTCCATATGCTCAAAACTTTTTACTATTAAATTTTTAAAATATTGCATCATAATAAGTAAAATAGCAATAAGAACCGCGAAAGACAAAAATATCTTGATAGGATAACCAACCACTAAAAGATTAAATTGCGGCATAGTTTTCATAAGCATGCCAAAAATCACATCTGATAGCAAAGAAATAGCTAAAACAGGAAAAGCCATAGAAAAACCAAGCACAAAAATATTTACCATAGCTTTATTTAAATAAAGCATTAAATTTTCATGTGGATAAAATCCACCTAAACTAATATATTCCAATGAATTAGATATAAAAAGCAAAATCAAATGATGTCCATCAAAAGCTAAAAATACAAGCAAAGCTAATAAATTTAAAACTTGTGAAATTACAGGAGTATTTGCACCTGTTGTGGGATCCATAACACTAGCCATTGAAAAACCCATAGTAAAAGAAATCTGCTCACCTGCCATTTGCAAAATGGCAAAAGTCATTTGCAAAATCATTCCTGCTATCATCCCAAAAATAACTTCACTTAAAAGATATAGAATAAAAAAAGAATCAGGTGTATTATTTTCAAGTTTAGCTAAAGGGTATAAAAACATTGTTAAAAACATTACCAAAGTTGTTTTTACCACCAAGGGAATACTATTATGAGAAAAAAAAGGGAAAAAAACTATCAACCCACTCATTCTAGCAAACAAAAGCATGAAAATAACTACATTTTCATCACCTAAATATTTAACAAATTCCATGGTTGTTTAAGTGAAAAACCTTATCACATTTTTTAGCAAGCTCTTGATCATGCGTAACAAAAATTAAAGCTGCATTATTTTCTTTGATATAATCAATCAAAATATCCATTACATTTAAAGCATTTTTAAAATCTAAATTTCCGGTAGCCTCATCTGCAAAAATAATTTTTGGCTTCTTGCTTAAAACCCTAGCTATACTTACTCTTTGCTGTTGTCCACCGCTTAGTTTTGTGATTTTTTGATTCATTAAATCTGCAATATCAAGTTTTTTTAATAATTCATAATCAATATTCTGCCCACTTAAAACACTCGCAAGTTCTATATTTTCAAAAGCCAAAAAACCTTTAAATAAATAATGCATTTGAAAAATAATACCAAAATCTTTTCTACGAATTTCTAGCAAAGCTTCATCATCTAAGTCGTATAAATCTTGATTATTATAAAAAACTTTTCCCGATTGAGGTTTTAATAAGGTAGATAAAATATGCAAAAGAGTAGATTTACCACATCCACTGCTTCCACATACTGCAATACAATCTTTTGTATTTAAAGTAAAATTTAAATTTTCAAAAAGCGGAATATCAAAACTATGGTTTAAATTTTCCGCTTTTAAAAGTTCCATTTTTAACCAATTTGTGCAGCAACTTCAGCAGCAAAATCTTCAGTTTTCTTTTCTAGGCCCTCACCTACTTCAAAACGAATAAATTCGACTATTTTGATAGTTCCACCTAGTTCCTTTTCTTTATCAGCAATTACTTGTTCGATAGTTTTTTTATCATCCATTACATAAAACTGACCCATTAAAGTAAGTCTGCTATCAAGTTGAGAGTTATCTGCTATAAAACTATTCAACTTACCTGGGATAATATTAGGCCAAATTTTTTCTGGCTTACCTTGTGCTTGAAGTTCAGCCTTAATAGCTTCTTCAGCTGCTTGAATTACCTCTTGAGTTAATTGTTTTCTGCTTGCATATTTTGGAATTTTATGCTCTGGTTTATTAGGATCTTTTAATCTTCTTCTTTCTTCATTTTCTTTTTCTAACTCAGCAACTAAAGCTTTATACTCATTTTCTACAAAATCCATATCAAGCTCTTCATAAGATAAATAACTTGGCTTCATTGCAGCAATATGCATACAAATATGTTTTAAAAATTCTCCACACTTGCTAGCCGTAGCTTCACTATCACAAGCTGCAGCAATAACTACACCAACACGACCATTAGTGTGAATATAACCATTTACTATGCCATTAGCACCTGCTTTTAAAGTAGCAAATCTTCTAACAACTAAATTTTCACCAATAGTTGCAATTTGGCTTTTTAAGTACTCTTCAAATTTAACACCATTAATCTCACTTGAATGTAATTCTTCAACATTTTGAAGACTCTTAGCTTGAATATGTGCTGTTGTATCTTTTGTTAAAGCAATAAATTGTTCATTTTTAGCAACAAAATCTGTTTCTGAGTTAATTTCACTTACAGTTGCACATTTAAAATCATCACTTACTTTTACACTTACTAAACCTTCAGCAGCCAAACGATCAGCTTTTTTATCAGCTTTTCCAAGTCCTTTTTCTCTTAAAAGTTGCACTGCTTTTTCAAAATCACCATCTGTATCTTTTAAAGCATTTTTACAATCCATCATACCTGCGCCAGTACTCTCGCGCAGTTCTTTTACCATTTGTGCAGTGATTTCAGCCATTACTCTTTATCTCCTTCAAAATCTTCTTCACTCATAGCTTCTTCTAAAACTTCTTTTTTCTCTTCTTCAGAAATAGGCTGTTCTTCGCTAACTTCACCATCTTGCTCTCTTAATGCTTTACCTTCATTGATTGCTTCAGCCATTTCTTGACAGAAAAGTTGAACCGAACGAATTGCATCATCATTTCCTGGAATTGGGAAATCAACTAAATCAGGATCGCAGTTTGTATCTAGTGGAGCAACTACAGGGATTTTTAATCTATTAGCTTCTTGTACTGCAATTTTTTCTTTAACAGTATCAATAACAAAAATCATATCAGGTTGAGTTTTCATATATCTAATACCACCAAGATATGCTAGTAATTTTTCTTTTTTTCTAGTAAGCATTAATGCTTCTTTTTTAGTTAAAAGTTTAATACTTCCATCTTCTTCCATTTTTTCTATAACTTCTAATTTTCTAATTGATTGGCGGATAGTTCCAAAATTTGTCATCATACCACCAAGCCATCTGTGATTTACATAAGGCATACCACATTTTTCAGCGTATTCTTTAATCGCTCCACCTGCTTGTTTTTTAGTTCCAACAAATAAAATTGTCTTACCTTCTGCTGCAGCGTCACGAACAATGTTATATGTATATCTAAAATATCTAAGCGTTTTTTGCAAATCAATTACATAAATACCTTTTCTTTCACCAAAAATAAATTTTTTCATTTTTGGATTCCATCTTCTTGTTTGGTGTCCAAAGTGTACACCACACTCTAACAAATCTCTCATGCTTACCATGAAATTCTCCTTGAAATAAAATAATTAGGTTTATTCCTCCGCATTCTTTAACCCATAAGCAACCTAATAAGGAAATTAATGCGTGTGAAATGAAAAAATATTATATCAAATTTTATTTTATATTTAGCTTATTATTGAAGAAAAAGAACGCCACAAGGCGTTCTTTGAGTAAATTAGTGTAGTTTAGACCAAACTGATCTTTTCCAACCTATAGCAAAAATACTTAAGATAGCAAAGAATATCATAATATAAATTCCTGTTTGTTCTCTTTCTTCTTTTTTACTATCACCAACTTTTTCAAGATAACTAATAACTTGAGTTTGTGCTTTTTCATTTAGACCAACTCTTGGCATAGCAGTTCCATGAATTTTCTTTTGAGGTTCATTGATAAAGATTTCAAGATAATGCGCGCCTTTAGAACGAATCATCATAGATAAATCCGGAGGCGTCATACCAAGATAATTTTTTAAATCACTCATATTTGAACTTGAAACAAAACCATCATACTTTACATCATGGCATCTTCCGCAAGCATTTTCAAATGTATGTTTGTTTTTAGCAAAATCAAATTCTTTTGCAATTAAAGCCGTTTTTGCTTGCTCTGAAAGCTCTTGGTTTTTAGCATATTTTTCTTCTAAATCTGCTTTTAATTTTGTATCAAATTCCTTCTCATACTCACTAGCTGTATTTTTAAAGAATGCAATTAAATCTGCTAAATCTTGATTATCTTGTGCTTCATCACCACTTAAAGGATAAGCAGGCATTAAGAATGGATTTTCATCATTAAATTTATGTGAAATTTGCAAAGCCTTAACTGGATCAACAATCAGTGCTGCTAAAAATTTCTCATCATAAATAGCACCCGCATCACTTAAATCAGGAGGTGTTACACCTAAAGAAGAATCTGTAATAGTAGCAGGAATTCCGACGGCTTTCACACCATGACATGCAATACAATTTCCTTCAAAAAGCTCTTTTCCTTTTTGTGCATTACCTTTACTAAAATCAATTTTTGCGATTTTTTCCCATAATTGCTTGGTAGCTTCTTCTTGGCTTTTAGCAAGCTCTAGTGCTTTTTGAGCATTAGCTATAGCTTTTTCACTTCCTGAAGCATTAGCATCTATTGCAGCTTTTTCTTTTAAAGCAACTTCGCCTTTGGTAAATTCTACATCAGCTTTTGCAAAGTCAAAATTAACCGGAGTTGAAGGAGGATTCATCACTGAATGTGCATAAGGCTCAACCCCCCAATAAACTAAACCTGTGAAAAAGACAACTACAAAAAATATTTTTAATTCTCTCATTATTAGCCCCTTTTTCTTTCCATGATAGTAATAATTGGTAAGACTACTAACAATAATAGTAAAAATACCATAGAAGCATAAAATCCTATCCAAGCATTAATTCCCGTTGGAGGAAGCTTTCCATAAACTGTTAGTACAATTAAATCTATCAATAACACCCAAAACCATACAAAAAACATTGGTCTTTCGTGTGCTGGTTTTACAACATCACTTCTATCAAGCCAAGGTAACAAGAAGAAAATAATTTGTGCTATACCAAACGCTGCAAGACCTATATCAAAAGCTTTAATGCTTCCAACATCAAAGAAAAATCCTCTTAAAACTTCATAACTCCATAAGAAATACCACTCAGGATAAATATGAGGAGGTGTTTTTAAAGAATTTGCTGGGTCAAAGTTAATTGGATCCATTGCGAAATTAAATTTAAAACACACCAAATAGAAGAAGAAAATCATAAATAACGCAATATACATAAAATCTTTAGCTAAAAATCCTGGCCAAAAAGGAATAACTTTAGAACCTTTTGTATCACCTGCTAAATATTTTTCAGCTTCCAAATCAAAATCAATTTCTTCTGAAATTTCATTATTTACATGAGGAATTCTTAAAGAATAAAAGTGGAATGCAATAATTGCTAAAATTACAATAGGTAATAAACACACATGCAGCATAAAAAATCTAGTTAAAGTTGGATCTGATACTGCAAAATCTCCTCTTATCCAAATAACTAATGCATCACCTATAAAAGGAATTCCGCCAAAAAGCTGAGTAATAACTTGAGCAGCCCAAAAACTCATCTGTCCCCAAGGTAACATATACCCACTAAATGCTTCTGCTGAAAATACAACAAACAAAAGCATACCGCTAATCCAAATCATCTCACGACCCTTTTTATAAGAGCCATAATAAATTCCCGTTAACATATGGATATATATGATTAAAAACACAACTGAAGCAGCCACACCATGCATATGACGCCAAAGCCAACCATACTCTACTTCTTGCATGATAGTTTTATTAACACTATCAAAAGCCAAAGCCACATCTGGCTTATAATACATTACTAAAAATAGACCTGAAATAAATAAAATAGCAAAAAGAGTTGTCAAGATAACACCCATTGCCCATAAGAAGTTAATTTGTTTTGGTATCCAATACTGAGCCATTAAAACATTAAAAAGCTTATTTACAGCTAATCTTTGATCAAGCCAATCTATAATACCACTAGCTTTTTTTATCTGTGCCATATCAAGCCTCCGCAATCATTTTTTTATATTCTGGACCTTCTTCACCTAACACTAATTTAGTTCCATCAATTCTAAAAGGAGGAATGTCCAAAGGTCTTGGAGGAGGACCAAATACATTTTTACCACTAGTGTCAAATTCGCCACCGTGGCATGCGCACTTAAACAATTTCTCACTTGGAGCATAAGCTGGAATACAGCCTAAATGCGTGCAAAGACCAATAACTACAGTATATGCAACATCACCTACAATAACATCCCTACTGCTATCTTTTGCCATATCCGCATCTTTTTTTAAGATAAATATAGGCTTTTTACGCCACTCGATTGTTCTTAATTCGCCTTCTTTCATACCAGAAAGATCTACGGTAGTAATACCTGCTGCTTTTACACTTGGGAGCGGATCCCATGTTTTTTTCATTGCAACTAATGAAAAAGCACCACCCACAGCAGCTACCGTTCCAAAGGCAAAGCCCATAAAGCTTCGTCTACTTTCAGATGTAGCCATTTTACTTCCTTTGTTTTGATTTATTTGTTGTAAAGTATAGCAGTTTATCTAAAAAATAATAAATTTTTTCTTTATATAAAAAAGCTTTATTTAAGATATGCAAGTATTTATTTAAAATAACAGAAGTGTATTTATTTTCAAATCAAAACAATAGATAAGTTAATATCATCTATTGTTTTTCATTTTGATATAAATATGCAAAATATCTAAAGCAGCAGGGGTGATACCACTAATTTGCGAAGCAGCAAAAATAGTTGGCGGATTAAATTTTTGCAGTTTTTCCACCACTTCATTACTCAAACCACTTACACTTTTAAAGTCAAAATTTTCAGGAATTTTTAAGTCATTTAAGTTTTTCATTTTTTCTATTTGTGCTTTTTGCATTGCTATATAATGATAATATTTTGCTTCATTTAAAATTTCATTTAAAGAATACTCATCCATTTTTGCAAACATTTCATCTAGAGCTTTTAATTTTTCTATATTAAAACTCGCTCTTGCAACAATTTTTTGCAAACTTACTATTGAGGTAATTTTTTCTTCTTTAATGCTTTGTAAAAATTCATTATTTTGATTGCTTGGTGTCCATGTAGTTTGAAGTAAAAACTCAAGTCCTTTCCTAACATTTTGCTTTATATTCTCAATATATGCATAGTCCTCTTGACTTAAAAGTTTAAAATTATGTCCATATTCTCCAAGTCTTAAAATAGCATTTTCTTCTCTTAAGAGCAGTCTATATTCAGCTCTTGAAGTAAACATTCTATAAGGCTCTTTTGTGCCTTTCATTACTAAATCATCGATTAATACCCCTATATAAGCCTCATCGCGTCTTAATACAAAAGGCTCTTTTTCATCAATTGCTAAAACCGCGTTCACTCCTGCCATAAAACCTTGTGCAGCTGCTTCTTCATAACCAGTAGTTCCGTTAATTTGCCCAGCACAATACAAATTTTTAATCTTTTTAGTTTCTAAAGTATGTTTTAACTCCGTTGGATCAATATAATCATACTCTATGGCATAACCAAAACGCGTGATTTTAGCATTTTCAAAACCTTTTATACTTCTTAACATCGCAATTTGCACTTCATAAGGAAGTGAAGTAGAAAAGCCATTAATATAATATTCAGTAGCATCTTTAGTTTGTGGCTCTATAAATAAATGATGACTTTCTTTATCACCAAAACGATTAATCTTATCTTCTATGGAAGGACAATATCTTGGACCTATACCTTCAATTTGTCCTGTAAAAAGCGGAGCGCGGTAAAAGTTACTTTTTATAATCTCATGTGTTTTTAAATTTGTTCTTGCTATATAACATGGAAGTTGATTAGGCTTGAAGTTTTTTGTTTTAAAACTAAAGGCCTTAGGGTTTTCATCTCCAGGTTGAATTTCTAAAACACTAAAATCAATACTTTTAGCATCTACTCTTGGACAAGTTCCTGTTTTTAACCTCCCTACTTTTAAACCACTTTGTTTTAAATACTCACCCAAATTTACAGACGCAAGCTCACCTACCCTACCTGCTTGAAGCTTAGTTTCACCTATATGGATAAGTCCATTTAAAAAAGTTCCTGTTGTAAGTATGATTTTTTTAGCAAAATATGTATTTTCTAAATTAGTTTTAACGCCCTTAACCTCGTCATTTTCTATAAGTAAAGACAAAGCTTGCTCTTGAGAGATTTCTAAATTTTCAAGTTTTAAAAGCTTATTTCTAGCACAAATTCTATAAGCGTCCATATCAATTTGCGCTCTACTTCCACGCACTGCAACACCTTTGCTTTCATTTAAAATTCTAAATTGAATTCCAGCCTCATCGGTAATTTGTCCCATAAGTCCGCCCATAGCATCAAGCTCTTTTACCAAATGTCCTTTTGCTAAGCCGCCTATAGCAGGATTACAACTTGCAGCACCAATTTGCTCGATTAAAGTAGTTAAAAGTAAAGTTTTTTTGCCCATTCTAGCGGCAGCAGCACTAGCCTCAACTCCAGCATGCCCGCCACCTATTACGATTATATCATACATATTTTGACCTCATTTTTATAAAAAAGGCAAAAATTATATAATATTTTTTAAAATAAAACACTAAAAATACTTTTTGAAATTTAAAAGTTTTAGATAAAATCTCATAAAAATTAAAGGTATTGAATGTTTAATGGATTAATCCGCGAATTAGCCTTTGTCAAATCATATCAAAACAACACTTTAAGATTAAAAGCAAGTTACAAACCAAAACTAGGCGATAGTATAGCAGTTAATGGTGCGTGCTTGAGCGTAACAAAACTTTTTGATGATAGCTTTAATCTTGAACTTTCTTATGAAACAAGAACTCACATAGCTATTGAAAATTTAAAAGACTATGTGCATATTGAACCTGCATTAGCTTATGGCGATAGAATAGATGGGCATTTAATGCAAGGACACATTGATGGTATTGGTGAAATTACTAATATTTCTAAAAAAGAAAACGGAGTTGATTTTTATATTAAATGCCCTGATAATATACAAATTTATATGGCAAATAAAGCAAGCGTAGCTATAGATGGAGTAAGTTTAACTATCAATGAAGTTTTAAAAGATAGTATTCGTTTGACTATTATTCCTATAACCTTTAATGAAACCTTGTTTAAAAATTACACCATAGGAAGACGCGTCAATATAGAAAGTGATCTTTTAGCAAGATATATACACAGACAATTAAATTATAAAAAAGAAATTTCATGGCAACAAATAGACAAGATTACATCACTTTATTAGAAAATGATTTCGCAAAAGCTTTTGTAGCCTTTGATCAAGATTATAATATTTTTAGAGCAAAAATTTGTAATAATATTTTTCCTCGGGAAAATTCTATAAAAAAGTGCGTATTTTTAAATCAAATTCATTCTAATATCATCACTCAGTATAATAAAAATTTTCATTTTAACGCCGATGGGATGATTAGCAATGAAAAAAATATAGCTTTGTGTATTTTAAGTGCTGATTGCTTGCCTTTGCTTTTATATGATGATAAAAATAAAACCATAGCAGCTTTGCATTCAGGCAGAAAAGGTTGTTTTGAAAATATCTTAAAAGAAGCTGTTTTGAAAATGCAAGAAAGTTTTAACACTCAAACCAAGAATTTAAAACTCATCATTTCAGCAGGAATTTGTGCTAAAAATTATGAAATTAATGGCGAGGTTTTAAACCACAGCAAAGAAAATTTTGCACATTTTTTACATAAAAATAAGCTTGATTTAAAAGCATTAGTTAAATTTCAAGCAAAAGAATTAGGTATTAATGATATTTTTGATATCAATCTTTGCACCTTTGATGATGAGAGATTTTTTTCTTATAGAAAAAATCAAACTCCAAAGCGCATTGTTAGCGTGATTTTTTTAAAGGATTAAAATGTATGAAGTAAAAAATCTACTTGCTTTAAAAATTCTACAAAAAGCTAGAGAATTTGGTGATAATGACTTAAGCAATGAACTTTTAATCACTCAAATGCTAAATCATACCCCACAAACTCTAAATCAAAACGATACTAAAAATTTAAATGAATTTATCACAACGCTTATAAATGCCAAAGAAAAAGCTAAAATGAGCAATAAATAATTTTAATTTTTCCAAGTTAAAATAAATTTTGTTCCTTTCTTTAACTCACTTTCTACTTTTATTTTTATATTATGTTCTTTACAAATTTTATCTACCAAAGAAAGTCCTATACCAAAACCACCTTGATTTTCATTAAATCTTGAATAACGCTCAAAAATATTAGCCAAATTTTCCTTTGCTATGCCACAACCACTATCTGCTATTATAAGTTTTTGCTCTAAAAGTGCTATTTTAATATGTCCATTTTTTATATTATATTTTATAGCGTTATTAACAAGATTATCAAACATTTTAAAAAATTGCTCTTTATTAGCATAAATTTTTCCATCATTTTCCAAGCTAAGCTCTAAGTCGATATTTTTTTGCTCTAAAAATATCTTGAAATACTCCATTCTTTCTTTAATCAAGTCTTTTAAAAATATCCAATCCTTTTTAGCCTCATAAGCTTGAGAAAAATTTAAAAAAGTTAAATCTGAATACAAATGACTCAAAGTCAAAGCAGCTATTTTTACACGCTTTAAAGCCTTAATTTCTTCAAAATTCTTTTTTCTTTCTAAACTCTCTACACTCATTAATATTGCACTAATTGGGGTGTTAATCTCATGAGTGGTATCTTTTATAAAATTATTTAAAAACCTTATTCTTGCTTCTAAAGGCTTGAGTGCAAATTTAAGTATTAAATATCCTACCAAACTAACAAAAATCAAAGAAAGTACCATAGCTAAAGCAACTTTAAATCTTATAAATCCAAGTTCTTTAGAAATATCATCACCTTGTATTAAAACTCTTAAACGATTTACATCTCCTAATATTTCTAAAGCACTTTGATTTTGATTATCAGCAAGTAACAAGCTATTTAAATTTATATCAGCTACATAAATCAAAGTGTTATTGTTATAAATATTCGCATTATTTGATTTAAAAAAAGTTGTTTGAGCGGGTAAATCAAGATTAGAAAAATAAACCTTAGTTCTATCAAATATTGCAAATTTTATATTAGAAATTTGAGCTATTTTCTTAGCACTTTTTTCTATGGGTTCAAAACGCGATTTTTCCATTTGCAAAATCACAAAACGATGTTCTTGTCTTAGCTTTATGCTATATTCGCTTATTAAATCTTCTATTAACTTAGCATACCATATACCAAAAAGCACTATAAGAATACTTCCTATACTTACTAAATACAAAGAAAGAATTTGCCATGCAACGCGCTTGGCTTCATGCATAACAATACCCTCTTCCTCTTTGATTGATAATGCTTTCTTTTCCTAAAATTTTTCGTAAATTTTTCACATAAGCTCTCAAACTAAGCTCACTTGGCTCTTGGTCATATTCCCAAATTTCTTCAAAAATATAAGCAGTATCTATAAATTTACCTTTATTTTTCAAAAGTAATGATAAAAGTTTTAATTCTTTCAAAGGTAAAGACAATGGCTTATCGTTTTGATATAAAGTTTGCGATATAAAAGCAAATTTAAAACCATTTCCCAAGTCCTCATAATCTTCATTTTTATGCGCAAAAGAACGCTTTAAAATAGCATTAATCCTTATTTTTAACTCCTGCAACTCAAAAGGCTTTTTGATATAATCATCACAACCACATTCAAATCCTTGTTGTAAATCCATAGTAGTATTTAAAGAGGTCATAAAAATAGCTGGGGTATATCTACCTGCTTCTCTTAAATTTTTAAGCACACTAAAACCATTTCCTAAAGGGACTTTTACATCAAAAATCCATAAATCAAAATTTTTCTCATAAGCTTTATCTTGTGCATCTTGAGCATTATCCACCAAAATCACTTCAAAGCCTTCTTCTTCTAAAAACTCACTAACAATTTCCCCTAAGTTAATATCATCTTCTAGTAAAAGAATTTGCGTAGCCATTTTAAGCCTTTATATGCTATTTTAATTTAGATTATTATATTTTTTTTATGTAAATTTAGTGTGAATTTAGCATATTTAAAGGCAAGTATTTATAAAATATTAACTATTTTATTGAATTTAGGATTTTATTATGTTGCCAAATTGGGATCAAAAATATAGTATTAATAATGAAAAAATTGACGAACAACATAAAAAACTTTTTGAACTTGCTGCCAAAGTGGAAGAAATTTCAGATAGGCCAGTTTATCAAGTCGAGCTTAAAAAGATAGTTGCTGAATTTTTTCACTATATTAAAATTCATTTTCAAGATGAAGAATCCTATATGGCTGAGATTAATTACCCTTATCTAAATCAACACAAACTCATGCATAAACAAATCACAAAATCCATGATAAAACTCATACAAAGTATAAAAAGTACAAATGATTTAAAAGAAAAATTATATATAGTAGTTAATTCATGGTTGATAGAACACATCATTCAGCATGATATGATGATAGAACATTGGCGTCAAAACACCCAAGCAAAGAATTCTTCAGATACTTTCGAAGAAGAAGCTCCAAAACCAAAAAAATTCTTATATCAATGTCAATGCGAAGGAAAAACACACAAGGTTCCTTATGATATTCATTTAAAAATGCAATATTCTAAAGTGCAGTTTAAATGTAAAGAATGCTCTGCGAATTTAATACAATACAAAGAAAAAATAGAAATCTAATAAAAATTAATAATAATTTAAAATATAGTAAACTATAATGCTTACAAAACTCTTCTAAATATAAACAAGGAGCTAACATGCTACCAAAATGGTGTAGTAAATATAGTATCCATAATGAAGAAATTGACAGACAGCATAAAAAACTTTTTGAACTTGCTGCAAATGTCGAGATGATTTCAGATAAACCTGTCCATAAAGGACAAATTAAATTTTTACTTGCAGATTTTTTTAATTATATGAAAGAGCATTTTGCCGAAGAAGAAAAATACATGGCAAAAATAGGTTATCCTGAACTTTCTAACCATCAAAAAATTCACAAAAGTATCATCCAATCTATGATTGATTTAATTCAAAATCTCAAAAGCACCAATGATTTAAAAGAAAAACTTAATGTCATTGCATCTAAATGGCTTTTAGAACATATTTTAAGAGAAGATATGAAGATAGAAAAATGGCATCAAGCACAACTAAATAAAAATGCCAATACTATAACTTTTCAAGAAACTCAAGAAATTTATGAATATATTTGCTCTTGTGTAAATAAAATTCACAAAGTTCCTTGCGAAATTCACCAAAAAATTCAATTAAACAATGCAAGTTACAAATGTAAAACTTGTCAAGAAGCTATCAAACTAAAACAAAGGCTATAAAATGAACAAACGCTACACCTTAACTATTCCATTAGAGCTTTATGAACGCTTAAATCAAACTGCGAAATTTTCTAAAAAGAAAAAAGCTGAAATTTTACGCAATGCTTTGGAAAATTATCTTGATGAAATAGAAGACTTTGCTCCAGCCATAGAAGCTTTAGAAGATTTAAAAGATGGAAATAGTAAAAAGTTAGATAACATTATAAAAAAATTAAAATGTTAAC